>CAYMJV010000284.1:0-2592 GCA_964390545.1 uncultured Syntrophaceae bacterium | reverse complement strand
TTGACTTATTTTGATGATCGATCGACTCAAGCCGACGAGACTTACGGAGACTGGATGGCAGAAAAACTGACCAGGGAGGTTAGCCAGAGATCTCAACGAATCCTCTTCATCGACTATCAACTGGTGAAGGAGTTCCTTGAAAAAGGGGGCTACGTTTTATCTGACCTCGAAACTCCCAAGGTCCTTCGCTTGCTGGACCAGGCTTTTGGCATCCAGGCCTTGGTGGTGGGACACCTCTCCGGACCTTATGTCTTCACGACGAAGACGACAAAGGATCGTGATGAAATGGCTAAGGCCATTCTCAAAGTAGAAACGAGTATTGTGGATACCCTCTCGGGAAAAACCTTAAAAACCCTATCGGCCACAAATCCCATCATTGCTTCGAGGGAAAAGGGAACCTACTCTGAGGAAAAGGCCAAGGCAAAGGCCATCGATCTTGCCATCAGCGATCTCAGCAAGGCCCTCTCCCGGGAGTTGGACAGTCTTGATTGGTTTTGCCGGGTGGCCAAAGTAGAGGGTGAAGATATCTACATTAATGCCGGGAGATTAACCGGCTTAAGGATAGGGGATGTGGTGGAGGTCTTTCGGCCGGATGGCCTTGATGAGAGAAGGGAGCAAAAAGGTAAGATTCAAATCTCAGGCTTTTTGGGAATCGATGCCTCTATGGGTCGGCTGATTGATGGAAAGAGACCCGATGCAAACGACATTTTAAGACTTGCCAAAGACAAGGGCACTTAAATTCCTGTTCCTGGCTATCCCTTCTCGAAAATAGATACCTTTTTGATTAGCCACGCGGGAAAATCTTGCTTGGGGGAAAATTATGACAATTATGAGGAAGGGGGAGAACATGTTCAAAATTGGTGACAAGGCGGTTTATCCAGGTCATGGAGTAGGGGTCATTGATGCCATTGAGGCCAAGCAGATTTCAGGGAGTGAACATACCTTCTATATCCTTCGTATTTTAGAAAATGGGATGACCATCATGATTCCCAGGGACAATATCGAAGCGGTCAGGTTAAGGGAAGTGATCCGGAAAATCGATGTCTCAAAAGTCATTCACATCCTAAAGGACCGGGATGTCACAGTGGATAATCAGACCTGGAATCGAAGATACCGGGAGTATATGGAAAAAATCAATACGGGATCGATCTATGAGATTGCAGAAGTACTCCGGGACCTCCATCTCCTGAAGGCCGACAAAGAACTCTCTTTCGGGGAGAGGAAAATCATGGATACGGCCAAGAACCTTCTGGTCAAGGAGTTGGCCATCGCACGCGATGTGAAAGAGTCGGATATCCTGAAGGAGATCAATACGATCTTTCGGTCGTAGGTGATCCATCCCTTTTATTCCCCGTCATCTTTTCAGTGAAGTATCCTTTTTAAAATTCATGGAAGGGAGGTGAACTGAATGGGTTCATGGATTCTTCGTTCTCTATTGCTTCTCATATGCGGTGTGAGTGGGTACTATTTAGCGACAGCTTTTTCCCCGTCCCCTTTTGTAGGGTGGTGGGGGATCCTCGGCGGGCTCCTTCTGGCTGGCTTCGCCCTTCTGATGGAGCGGCGGATGAAAAGGGTCCCTTTGAGGAATCTCTTGGGAAGTTTTATTGGATTGATACTCGGCATCATGGTTGCCAATCTCATTTCCAACGCCCTATTCCCTAATCTTTTCAATAACCAGCAAATGATTCTTCCGCTCTACGGTCTCCTTTACGGAATCTGCGGATATATCGGTATCCGGATCGGTTTCAAGAAAGGAGACGAATTTCAGATGCCCGGATGGAAACCATTTTCAAGGGGCCTTCCCCGGGGAGAAAATTCCAAGATCCTGGATACCAGCGTCATCATCGACGGCCGAATCGCAGACATCACCGAGACCGGCTTTGTTGAGGGCCCTCTCCTCATTCCCCAATTCGTCCTCGGGGAACTGCAACACATTGCCGATTCCTCTGACCCGGTCAAACGAACCAGAGGGAAAAGAGGGTTGGAGGTTCTCCACCATATCCAGAAACAGGCCAATGTGGATGTGAGAATCGTCGACACGGATTATCCCTCGGTCAAAGAAGTTGACTCCAAATTGATTGAATTGGCCAAGGAGGTGCACGGGAAGATCCTCACCAACGACTCCAACCTCAATAAGGTGGCCGAGCTCCAGGGCATTGAGGTATTGAATATCAATGAACTGGCCAATGCCTTGAAACCCGTGGTCCTCCCGGGAGAAGAAATGAATGTGAAGATTCTCAAGGAAGGAAAGGAAATGGGGCAAGGGGTCGCCTATCTGGATGATGGGACCATGATCGTGGTGGATAATGGGAGGAGACAGATCGGAAAAACCATTGATGTCGTCGTGACCAGCGTCCTCCAGACTCCGGCGGGTAGGATGATTTTCGCCCGTTTGATGAAGGAGGAGGCGAGCCGAGAAAGTAAGGGGAAAGATATATACTATCCCCTGGACAGCGAATTCTAAGACCCGGAATCTTGGAAGAGTGGAATATTGAATGGAATACTATCAGGTTGAGGCATGTCATTCTGAATCCTTCGCCACCTGTCACCCTGAGTGAAACGAAGGGTCTTGCGTTTCGTCTCAGGGTAAAC
>CAYMJV010000283.1:0-2593 GCA_964390545.1 uncultured Syntrophaceae bacterium | reverse complement strand
CAATGTCTGGATCAAGATCTTCTCGCAACGTGATTTCCATCCACTCTTCCGCTCCGGCATTGAGCTGATGGGGGATTCTCTTATTTTTCTAAGATAAAAGAAAGATCTTTGGCAAGAAGAAAAAGAAAGACTCTCGTAATGCCCCATGCGCTATGCGCTCTGCGTGCATTTGGCAGGGCCAACTTTTTTAGGGATGACACCAAATATGATGACGACTCCCATTATGATTTTGTAAATGTTTGATCGTAGGACCTGACCCCATCTCTGTCCCACTGACTTTCCTTCAAAACAGAAGATTTTAACCCGTTCAAGAGAGAAGCACGCACAAGGCGACCAAACTATAAATGAATCCAACTACAGACCAACCCCAGGTCGGCAGAAGAAAGCAGGTCTTAGCTTTGTATTGTTCGAAGATCTTCCCAAAGAGAGGCAGAAGCCTTCTCGATTCTTCGTACTTTGCACCAGCGGCTGCCACACCCAGTAGGATCGGGGTTTCAAGGAAAACCTTCAGGGCCCCGAACGCAAGAGCTGAACCCCCAATCAAGAAGAAGTGGCTCAAGTAAATGGGGTGACGGATCCACCGATATGGACCTTCTACTACTAATCTTTCGGGAAAAGACCGCATCTGTCCGGGTACCCGAATGATAAGAGGCAGAGCCATAGCCATCAGAAAGAGTCCGACCGCGATCATGAGGAATCCTAAGACAGTCAAAGGGCCAATAACTACATGCCTTGTAGCAGTAATTGCGATAGCCCATGGGAAATAAAGGAGCAGGGCGTTGTCAAAAGTTAGAATGCCCGCCCAACCGGACCATACTGCTTTCGGAAGTAGACAGCCCTCGAGCCATGCTGTTGGGAGTACCAAGACGGAAATGAATGGCACGAGTAAGAACACATTTACCAATTTTGGCTGAACCCCCCAATTATCATCAGTCTATCACTTCTGGGAAAGCCGGGCAATTAATGAATTTAGAGGGCCATGGGCTTAGAGAGGTTAAAAAGCCTCATAGGTGAAAGCGTCCTCACTTAGGGTTGGGGTGCTGACGAATTTCATAGAAAGTTAGGACTGAATACTGTAGAAATCCTTTCGGGTTTGCCTCTTCTCCGGAAGCAGCCAAGCGATTGAAAATCGAATGTGTCCCCATT
The DNA here is from genome assembly GCA_964390545.1 of uncultured Syntrophaceae bacterium. GTDB lineage: Bacteria > Desulfobacterota > BSN033 > BSN033 > UBA1163 > CAYMJV01. The sequence continues at coordinate 1,447 of CAYMJV010000283.1, read as the reverse complement.
TTAGGAGGTGGCATGGATCAGACTGCTAGAGAAGAGTTGATTTTATCCAACCAGCCTTTAGTATTTTTCATCGCTAAGAAATATCATACCCCGGGCCTGCCGCTTAAGGATTTGGTGCAGGAGGGGAATATCGGGCTGATGAAAGCCACGGAGAACTTTGACCCAACCAAGGGGAGGTTCGGGACTTACGCGTTCTGGTGGGTAAAAGCCCACATCCTCAAAGCGATCGAGAAAAACTGGCTGGTTCATGTGCCCTCTTGGTGGCAGGAGGCAAACCGACATGACAAAGAGGATGCTCCGCTTTGCCAGATTGTCGAACTTGAAGAGTCTGCCACGGCGCCATCAGAGGAGGACGATGATCCATTTGAAGCGGCCAGCGAGAATGAAACGAAACAGGTGGTTCAGAGGATGCTGAGCGAACTCGCCCCGAGGGAGAGGCGCATAATCTGCCTGAGGTTTGGGATCGGAAACGGCGAGGAGGACCATACGATAGAGGAGATCGGGAGATCGGTCGGCCTCACGCGGGAACGTGTTCGGCAGATCCTAAATAAAACATTGGTAAAAATGCGGAAAAGGGAGGTGGCGGAAAAGGATCAAGTCCGGTTACAAAATTGAAATATTTGAAATACGTCCCTCTGCTTCACTTTAGGACTTTAAGCAACGTCCCCTGGCCTACAATTACTTTCTTCCCTCTTTTTGAATAATCCGAAAAGTTTCTTTGTAGATTCGTTCTCGAGGGCCTATAGCAACAAGTTCAATCTGCCGAGGTCCTTTGATCCTGTAGATGATCCTGAAAGAACTAATTCGAAAACTTCTCAATCCCGATAGTTCATCCATAAGTGCTTTACCCGAAGAGGGTTCAGATAAAATAATTTTCAAAGAAGCTTTAACCTTCTTCTTCAGAGAAGGATGCATTGTTCTGATGAGTTCTCGAACGTCCTTTGCGACAACAAGCTTATACATGGGGCGGGCTTATCCCATTAGCGGAACAATTCATCAAGGGTATAGAGCTTTGCTCTTCTCATTTTTAAAGCCCTGAGGCCCTTCTTTATTTCCTTCATCAGGGCTGAATCCGAACGAACGGCGACCGTTTCCTTCAGACTTTCGAACTCTTCCGGACTGACTAACACAGCGGCTGGACGGCCGTTTTTGGTGATCATAATCTCTTCATCGGTCGCGTTGACCGTATCGATCAATCCGCTCAGCTTCATCTTTGCCTCCGAGACAGATAAGGCTTTCATAATTTCGACCTCCATTTTGGTTGACCAGAATTTAGACTATTTTAACAAGGAGGGGCGAGGATGTCAAACGCTTCGGTCCAAAAACTGACTAAAATGCGAATATCAATAAAGTGATGCTTCCCGGAGAGGTTCACCCCGTTAGAAATTCCAATCCTTGCGACTCGAAACCGAGCGCGGGAGCAGGGCATCAGACGCCGGTGAATTAT
>CAYMJV010000282.1:0-2593 GCA_964390545.1 uncultured Syntrophaceae bacterium | reverse complement strand
CGGGAAGGGATCTCAAGAAATCATTCAGCGAAGGACCTATCAATGCTCCAAAGAGTAATCCTACAATTAGGATGGCCACCAGAATGAATGTAAGTGCCAGTACTTTCGGCACACCCTTGCGTTGCAGCCAGAACAACGGTGGAGTGCAAATAACGGCAATGAAGACCGCCAGAAAAAAGGGAACCAGGATGGAGCTCGCCGCCTTCATCCCCGCCACCACGATGACAAAGCTGGCAAGGATCAATAGTGCGGGCGTCTTGGCCGTGCGTTTGACATTACCATTCATTGAATACCCGTTTACTACCTCGGTTTTTCCCTTTCTTCCCCGGGTCTCCCTAAGACGGACTAAGCCCCACCTATGGCGGGATGCCACCCAACGATATATTTCGATGTAAACAATATTATGCTCCTTTTAATAACTTTGCCTGACCCATCAAGACCCTTGCAAAAAATCGCGCAAGAGGGAATTACAACAAGTTGGAAAAAGAATAATCAAGACGGTGGACTCTTTTTCTTCATCCTTCCAATCATCATCAGTAAGCATCCGGCCAGCAAGCCAATTACGAAACTCACCAGAATGGATACGACGGAAGAGGTGGAAATTTTCCAGAAAAGAAAATTAAGAACTACAGGCTGAATGTTCTGAATGGCAAAGATCAGCAAAAGAATGAGAAGGACGATTATGGCGATCACTTTAGCACTCATTTATTAAGCCCCCTTTTTTTACTTTCATTTCTCAGGCCATGACCTAATTATTTTTTGATCATACTGATTTTTTCATTTTTATTCTTTTCATTTGTAACCCCTCTCTATTTACGGTGTTCGCGGTCATCCCTATCACGGTCACGGTGTTCGTAATCGTGACCACGGTCCTGATCATGGCGGTCACGGTCGTAGTAACGAGGTGGACACCCAACCAATCCCATTGCAATGATCAACATTACAATCACTAAAACTTTTTTCATTTGTAACCCCTCCTTTTTTGCCGCTTTTAATTCTGAAACAGAGAGCACTTCTGGCTTTCTGTATCCCTATCTCATTCAATTTTCTCACCTATCTAAGAGATAACAATTACAGGTGGACACATTAAGGGGGCTTCCCATAGCGGACGATGAACTCCTTAAATTCCTGGTTGCCTTTTTCCTTGGCGTATCCATACCTCTTCTGCAAAAGTCCCAAGGGTTGTTCTTCTTCTCCTTCCACTTTAATTATGTCATTCAGCGGCGAAAAATGCTGGCAATGGCCTCAACACCTCGTTTCACGCCACCGAGGACTGCGGCAAGCTGAAGCATGGGTTCCTCGATCCTGCGCTGAACCTCGATTTGAAACTCTTTGACCCGGACCGCCATATCATGCACCGTTTCAATCCCATCCTCGACTCGATCGACCTGCCGATGAATGGATTGCACGATGCTTTTGACATCCCGAGAAATCAAACCAACGTCGCGACTGACAGGAGCCACCTGGAGGCGTACGGAATCGATCAATTTCTCTGCTTCATGGGCTGTCCTACGGACCTGGAGAAGGACAGGGATGAAGAAGATGAGGACCAAAACCAGGATTGCCGCAATGACGGTAACACTGATGGTCAATAGCGTTGCTAGCGTTGGATTCATGATCATCTCCTTCCCATTTAGGCTTTCTTTTCCCCCATGACTCCTTTCTCCGATTCACCGGCTTCGGCCTCCTTTTTCTCACCACGGGCCAGTATCTCTTTCGCCTTCTGGCGAGCCTCTGAGACATGCCGATCGGCTTCCTTCTTTAACTCCCTCGCTTGATGCTTGGCTTCCTCAATGATCTCTTTTGCTCTCGTACTGGCATCGGCATAAATTTCCTTCGCATCCTTTAAAACCTCGCTCCCTTTCTCCTTGATATCAGACCTCAGTTCTTTTCCGGATTTTGGTGCGAAGAAAATGCCTGCCAATGCGCCCAAAACGCTTCCAATCAAAAATCCCATGAAGAAATGACCTTGTGGTTTTTCATGCTCTGCCATATGAAATCCCTCCTTTCTCCTTTTCTTTCTTCTATCGGAGATAAGTCCAATCACCTACTGTGAGCGATATCCCCTTATTTCCCTTGCCACTGAAATGATAATTTTCTAACAATAGAAGATTCGCGTGCCAATCAGCGGACCAACCCGAGGATGCCAAATATAATGAGATAGATGGCAACGATATAATTCAATAGTCTCGGGACAAGGAGAATCAAGATTCCCGCGATTAGAGCAATCACTGGCTGTGGCGATATACTGATTTGCATGGCGTCTGGCCTCCTTTCTAAGCTCTGTATGAGCCAAGATTTCCCCAATTCATGGGCTACGATTAGGGGTCTATGCGTTTTACCAAACCCTGTTTATATCCCTTTCAAGTGAATCAAGGCGGCTGGAAATATCTCCTTTTTCCTCTTGGGTGAGGGGTCGGTCTTTTATCGGCTGCAAAAATTCCCTTCGGATGGCATCTAATCTCACTTGGAATTCCCTTCCCTGGACACGCATCAATCTTCCGGCCATCATCCCCTCATCAAGCCTCCTCTGGAGCGCGATCATCCGATCCTCGATTCTTGTCTCATCGATTCTTGAAGGTTGGGCGCGCAC
>CAYMJV010000281.1:0-2596 GCA_964390545.1 uncultured Syntrophaceae bacterium | reverse complement strand
TAAAAAGAGATATTCTCTTTTTTGCAACAGCCGATGAGGAGATGGGTGGAGGCTTGGGAGTCAAGTGGGGAATGGAAAATATCCCTGCTCTGGGAAAGTCGGAATTCGCTCTTAATGAAGGGGGTTTTGTCCTGATCAACGAGGCTGGCGTAGCCGGACGATATGAAATGTCAAATGGCCAGAAAGTTATTTTCCAACTCCAGTTAAAGACCGAGGGAACTTCGGGCCACGCTTCTATGCCCACTCCTGATAATCCCAATGTGAAACTCCTCCGTGCCCTTGGAGAGGTCACGAAATGGGAGTCCCCTTTCAAAATTCTTCCGATGGTGAAAGAGTATTTTTCAAAGATCGCTCCCAAACAGTCCCCTGAGGATAGACCCTTTTACGAGGATATTGAAAAAGCTCTCAACAATCCCACTTTTGCCAAGAAGTTAACATCCAATCCCATCTATAATGCCATGGTGAGGGATACGGTCGTCCTCACCGTTCTTCAAGGCGGAAGCAAGGCCAATGTCATTCCGTCTGAATCTTCGGCAACCTTTGACTGCCGTCTCATCCCTGGAACATCCAAAGAAGATTTTTTAAAAGAGATCAAAAGGAGATTGGGAGAGGGAGTTGAGATCAAAGCGCTAGCCGAAAGCCAATCCATTCTGCCTTCCCCTCTGGATACCGATCTCTATAAGGCCATTCAAAAGTTTGCCACCCAGAATGATCCGGGATGCCCGGTCGTTCCCCTACTTCTTCCCGGAGCCACAGACAGTCGCTTTCTAAGAGACAAAGGGATTATTGCTTACGATTTCTGTCCTTTCAGATTGACGGAAAAGGATCTCTTGAAAGTACACGGAAATAATGAAAGGGTAGCGTTGGAAAATTTAAAATTTGGAACGAGGATGATGCTGGAGATCCTTAAAGAGATTGCTGCATGACTTTTGGTTTGAGGTTTGAGGTTAAAGGTTGGAGGCAAATTACTTCCGAAACAAAGTAAACAATAACGTGAGGACAATGCTGATGATAATGGAGGTGGTGATCGGGAAGTAAAAAGTGAACTTCTCTTTCTTGATGATGATGTCACCAGGGAGCTTACCAATCCACGGGATCTTCTCACCAATCAAGAGCAAAACCCCGACAGCGATAATAAAAACCCCAACAAGAATGAGCATTTTTCCCAGAGCACCGAAACCGAACATATAACTCGCCTCTAGATTAAATCCAAATGCCAAATTTCAAATGTCAAATGAATGACAAATGACTAAATGTCGAAATTTTTCTTCTTCTTTGATAAAAGGATTGCGGAAAAGATGAGTGTCAATTCTTGAGCCTCTTGCCACAACCGGCGGCATTCCATCTTCTTTTGTGGATTTGCCTTACTAATCATCCTCAGCCAGTGCTTCGTTTCCTTGGCTTCTTTTTTGCAAATTGCGATCTTATGCCTAAAGTCCTTCTTGGATTCTGCTCCGTCCGCTTCCATATAATTCGCGCCGATACTTGTACCGGCATCTACTAATTGGCCAATGAGCGGTCGATTAATTTCATTTCTCTCAAGAGTCTTTGCAAATTCAATGATAGCTTCACCGAATCTACTGATCCTTTCTTCTAAGTCAAATACTTTTCCGTTTGGATTTTGGATTTCATTTGAACTTTGAACTTTATTTGACATTTGAACTTTTTCATTTGAAATTTTGTTTGATTTCGCAAATCTTTCTTTTTCGCTATAGACACACCCACAGTATTGCTGGCGGTAGAGTCCCATTGCCTTTGAGACTTCCACTCCCCTCTTCCACCCCTGCCGGAAATCTTCATAATAGAATGGGATCTCAACTTCCTTGGCAATGCGTTCCCCGGTTTCTTTAATCAATTGATGATTCTGATGGCTGCTTTGAAGAAGGGTCGTTGAAAATTGGTTGAACCCTCTCTTCTTTGCCTCCCGGGCCGTGGCTTCGAGCCGGACCGAATAGCAATATGGGCATCTCTCCTCAGGTTTCTGCGAGACATTTCTCAAAAATTCCTCAAGAAGATACTCATCCCGATAAACCACTTCCACCCCGGCCTTTTCCGAGTACTGTTTCAATGCCTCCAGCCTCTTTTGATATTCCTGGTAGGGGTGGATATTGGGGTTGAAAAAGTACCCTACAACCTCATGCCCTTTTTCTCTTATTTGTTCAAAAGGATAGATGCCGCAGTTGGCACAACAGAGATGAAGGAGGATCTTCATTTAGTTCGCAGCAAGCTTCTTCTTGTCCGATTCTTTTCTCCGCGGGACTTTTAATTCTTTTTCCACCTGCAAGATTCTTTCCGTTGTCTTAAAAACGGTATCCGGGTTGAGGGACATGCTGTCGATGCCACACCGGACTAAAAACTCAGCAAATTCCGGATAGTCACTGGGAGCCTGTCCACAGATGCCGATCTTTTTACCATTCTTCTTTGCACTTTCAATGACCCATTGAACCATCCGTTTTACAGAGGGATCCCTTTCATCAAAAACATGGGAGACCCTTTCTGAGTCCCGGTCCAGGCCTAATACCAATTGAGTCAGGTCATTGGAGCCGATGGAGAAACCGTCAAAAACCTCGCTGAATTCATCTGCCATGATCACATT
>CAYMJV010000280.1:0-2598 GCA_964390545.1 uncultured Syntrophaceae bacterium | reverse complement strand
TGCGTATTCCGGGGCATTCCGGACACCCATTCCGGAGCAATCCGGACACCTATTCCGTTTGATTTCGGACAGTCATTCCGGTCCATTCCGGACACCCCGTAACTTGTGGTCGTAGCGGCGCTGGATAATCAATCCATAAACCATTACCTTCCTCAGAAAAGCTTGAGGAGGGATTCATGGCAAAAAGGAGATTATCTGTGCGCAAATTCAAAGAAGTCCTTCGGCTCCATTATGAAAAAGGTTTTTCCACCCGAGAAATTGCCAAGAGCTTAGGCATCGGCCGAAGCACGGTTCACGATTACTTGTACCGAGCTCAGCGAGCGGGGTTAAATTGGCCCCTTGCCCCCGAGCTCGATGAAACCTCCCTGGAGTACCGGCTTTATCCTCCCACCCCTTGTGTCGCTCAAGAGAGACGTCAAATGCCCTCTATGGAGTACCTTCATCAGGAGCTCAAGAAAAAGGGGGTGACCCTTCAGCTTCTGTGGCACGAGTACAAGGCAGTCAATCCCGATGGCTACCAGTACAGCCGGTTTTGTTATCACTACCAACAATGGGTCCAGAAACTGGATCCCTGTCTCCGCCAGGAATATCGGGCCGGTGAAAAACTCTTCGTCGACTATGCAGGGCAGACCATGGAGATCACGGACCCCGGAACCGGAGAAATCCGCGAAGTCCAGATTTTTGTGGCCACTCTGGGAGCAAGTTCTTACACCTTTGCCGAAGCCACCTTATCCCAAAATCTCCCTTCCTGGGTACAGTCTCACATCCATGTCTTCGAATTCTTTCACGGGGCCCCAGAGATCTTGGTTCCGGATAACCTCCGAGCAGCCGTGACTCGCTCCTGTCGCTATGAACCAGATCTGAATGCAACCTATCGGGAACTCGCAGAGCATTATGGAGCCGTCATCATTCCCGCCCGGGTCGGAAAGCCCAGGGACAAGGCTAAAGTGGAGTCGGGAGTCTTACAAGTGGAGCAAACGGTCCTGGCTCCTCTGAGGCACCGCACTTTCTTCAGCCTCGCCGAACTCAATCAGGCCATCCAAGAACAATTGAAACTTCTCAACAACCGTCCGTTTCAAAAAATCGAAACCACCCGACAGATTCTCTTTGAAACTCTGGATCAGCCGGCTCTCAAACCTCTCCCAGCCGAACCTTATGTCTATGCCGATTGGAAAGGAGCGAAGGTTAACATCGATTACCATATCGAGGTGGCCGGCCATTATTATAGCGTCCCCTACCAGCTCATTCGTGAAACACTCGATGTCCGCCTCACTGCGACAACCGTTGAGGTCTTCTTCAAGAACCGAAGAGTGGCACTTCACCTCCGGAGCCACCAGAAAGGCAAGTATACAACCCTACCCGAACACATGCCCAAAACCCATCAGAAATATCTCGAATGGACCCCCTCTCGGCTCATCCGCTGGGCAGGACAGATCGGCCCTCATACTCAGAAACTGGTCGCCTGCATCCTGGAGAATCGCCCCCATCCCGAACAGGGTTACCGCTCCTGTCTCGGGTTGCTACGCCTGGGGAAAACGTACTCTCCCGAGCGGCTCGAGGCAGCCTCTGCCCGAGCTCTCGAAATCAAAGCTTACTCGTACAAAAACGTGGAGTCTATTCTCAAGAAAGGGTTGGATCGACAGCCCCTTGCGGCTCTCTCATCTCAAACCCGCCTCCCCCTGCTCGAACACGCAAACCTCAGGGGAAGGCAATATTATCAGTGAAAGGAATAAACCATGCTCAACGAACAGACCTTGGACAAACTCTATCTCATGAAACTCCTCGCAATGGCCGAGGGCTTTAAAGAACAGTTACAGCAACCCTCTTCCCACGATCTCTCCTTCGATGAACGCTTCGGGATGCTCGTGGATCGTCAGTGGATCTGGAAGGAAAACAAACGTCTCAAACAGCTCCTCAAAGAGGCCAAACTCAAACTTCAGGCCTCTGTCGAGGACATTGACTACAAAACACCCCGGGGAATTGAGAAATCCGTGATGATGAATCTTATCTCCTGTAACTGGATCCGCAATCACCAGAATCTTCTCATCTCCGGTCCCACGGGTGTTGGAAAGACCTTCCTTGCCTGTGCCGTGGCTCAAAAAGCCTGCCGTGAAGGCCTCCGAACCCTCTATCTCCGATCCCCTCAGTTCTTCTATCAAATCGCTCTCGCCCGGGCCGATGGCAGTTACGGAACTCTCATGAAGAGACTCTCCAAAGCCCATCTGCTCGTCCTTGACGATTTGGCATTGACGCCTCTGAACGATACCGAACGTAGAGATCTTCTTGAAGTGACCGAGGAACGCCACGGCAGTAGCTCCACCCTTATCACCAGTCAGCTTCCCATCGAGAACTGGCATGATCACATCGGCGACCCTACTATCGCTGATGCGATCCTGGATCGGCTGATCCATAACGCTCACCGGATTCAATTGAAAGGAGGTTCCATGAGAAAGAAACAAAAACTTGACGCCGGTTAATACATCAGTAAAATATCATCAAACCCCAGCGTCGCTTCGCTCCGACTAAAGTGTCCGGATTCCGCCGGAACAGACGTCCGGAATCAACAGGAACGGGTGTCCGGAATCACTGGAATAGGCA
>CAYMJV010000279.1:0-2606 GCA_964390545.1 uncultured Syntrophaceae bacterium | reverse complement strand
GATCGTTCTTGGCTGGAACGGATCAAAACGACAACCTTCCAGAAATGGGCGATCGGCATTGCGACCGCTATCCTTCTTACGCTGATCCTCTCCCCTACCCTCCAACTCCCTATTAAAGATTACAGGGTGGGAGATATTGCAACCAAGGAGATCAAATCCTCCCAGGATCTCCTGGTAGAGGATGAAAAATCGACACAGGAGAAACGGGTCGATGCCGAGAAGTCTATTCTTTCGGTCTATGATTATGATCCGGCGGTGCTCGCGGAAGCGGAGAATCGTATCCGCTCCACCTTTCAGTCCCTATCCTCCTCTTTCCGAAAGGGCGAAAAGAGGTTAGAGCAAAACAGTCTGAGGAGAAAAGAGTGGGAGAATACTCTCCACATCCAGCTCTCCCAGACGGAATGGCAAATCTTGGAAAAAAAGCGCTTCCATCCCAGTGTTGGAGAGTCCGCCTTGAAGTTGCTTGCTCCCGTTTTGACTAAGGGAGTGGTGAACGACAAAGAACTTCTTGATCCCGATGCGACCAAAGGGGTGGCCTTGCGAAATATCCAGACCCGTGAGGAGAGAAATCATTTTCCTCCCTTTACCTTCCTCGATTTTAGAGAAGCGAAGACCAAGATCCGGTCTCAGGCCGAACTCCTCTCATCCTCTCTGGGAATGGAGGTGCAACCCATCGTTTTAAAGATGGCTGAGCACTTCTTGAGGCCAAATCTCACCTTTAATAAGAATGAAACAGAAGAGCGAAAGATAAAGGCAAAGGAAACAGTGGCTCCTGTTTATTTCCAGGTCAAGCGAGGAGAGGTGATTCTCAGGCCTGGAGAACGGGTGAAGGAGGAACATCTCCTTAAGATCAAGGGTTTGAAGAAAGCCCAGGAGAGAAGCCACATTCTTTCCATCCTGTTCGGGCTGGGCTTGATGGCCTTCCTCATTCTGGCCAGCCTTTATCAATTCTCCACGATGAATATCCGGAAATTCACCCTTTCCCAGCCAAAAGACCTTCTTCTCTTCTCTTCTACCCTCATTGGCATCATGGCTCTCCTCAAACTCTTCCAGTTGATTTCAGATGTTCTGGGAGGGGAATTCCTTGGCATTCCATCTTCCTCCTTTTCCTATCTCTTCCCCATTGCTACAGGGGCCATGGTGATTCGAATTGTTATTAACTCAGAGGTCGCCATCATCTTCGCCATCCTCACCAGCTTCTTCTCAGCTGTCATCATGGGGAATCAACTCTTCTTCTTTCTCTTCGCCCTTGTAGGAAGCGTGGTGGGAGCCCATAAGGTAGCACGATGTGAACAGAGGAGCACTCTCGTAAAGGCAGGATTCATTGTGGGAGGGATCAATCTGCTGACGATTCTCTCCTACCACTTGATCTCCGGAAACCCCTTCAAGATGGAGCTCTTCTCAGACCTGATCATGGCATTTTTAGGCGGGGCCTTGTGCTCCATTGTGGTCCTGGGAATTGTTCCCATGATTGAGACTTTCTTCGGTTACACCACGGATCTCAAACTCCTCGAATTGGCTAATATGGATAATCCTATTCTGAAGGACGTCATCCTCCAGGCGCCGGGGACCTATCACCACAGTATCATCGTGGGCAGTCTCGCAGAGGCTGCTTCCAAATCGATCGCAGCCAATCCTCTCCTGGCCAGAGTGAGCGCCTATTATCATGACATCGGGAAATTAAAGAAACCTCTCTACTTCATTGAAAATGCAGGAGGGGACGAGAGCAAACATGACAATATCACTCCGAGCATGTCCAGCCTGATTCTCATCTCCCATGTCAAGGATGGGCTAGAGCTGGCTCGTGAGAATCGATTAGGGCAGCGGGTGGCTCACATTATCCAGCAGCATCATGGAACAGGCCTGATCACCTATTTCTATCAAAAAGCGAAGGGAAAAGAGAACCCGGAGATGGAGTCTCTCAACGAGGAAGATTTTCGTTATCCTGGCCCCAAACCTCAGACCAAAGAGGCAGGGATCGTCATGCTGGCGGATGCGGTGGAGGCAGCTTCCCGCACCCTTACCGAACCCACCCCAGCTCGAATCACAGGCCTCGTTCAAAGGATTACGAACAGCATCTTCCTAGATGGGCAGTTGGAAGAGTGTGAACTCACCCTCAAAGATCTCCAGAAGATACAAGAAAGCTTCAGCCGAATCTTGACGGCCATCTTTCATCAGAGAATCGATTACCCATCTCTCACGGCCTCCGAATCTCCGAAGAAGAGCGATGAAGATCTGGATTCGAAATCAGCAAAAACATATCCCTTCAGACCTAAGAAAGATAAGAAAAGCGGGCCAAAAGATATTGGCCGACTTGGCGCTTCCTGATGCCGAACTGAGCATCTTGCTGGTTAATGATGCTCAGATTCGGGAACTCAATCGTCGGTACCTTCAACGGGACAAGCCCACCAATGTCCTCGCTTTTCCAATGAGAAAGGGTGAATACTCTACCCTCCATCCTCACCTTCTCGGAGATCTGGTCATTTCCGTTGAAACCGCTCAACGCCAATCCAGACGGTTTGGTCTCAATCCGATGCAAATGATCATCCTCTTAATGGTCCATGGGATTCTTCATTTGATCGGATACGAACATGAGGGCGCAAAGA
>CAYMJV010000278.1:0-2618 GCA_964390545.1 uncultured Syntrophaceae bacterium | reverse complement strand
ATCAAAAGCAAGGGCTTCGAGCTAAAGGAGGAAAAATGAAGCAGATCATGCAGGGGAATGAGGCAATCGCCAGGGGTGCCTGGGAGGCCGGCGTGACTGTCGGGTGCGCCTATCCGGGGACGCCGAGCAGCGAGATAATGGCTGAGTTATCCAAGTACAAAGAAATTTATACCGAATGGTCTCCTAACGAGAAGGTGGCAGTAGAGGTCGCCCATGGTGCTTCCCTTGCTGGTGGAAGGGCGATCGCCTGTATGAAACATGTGGGATTAAACGTGGCCGCCGACCCCTTGATGACTATTGCTTACACTGGCGTCAAAGGGGGCTTTGTCATTGTCGTGGCGGACGACCCTGGCCAGCATAGCTCCCAGAATGAACAGGACAGCCGACACTGGACTCGTTTTGGAAAGGTCCCCATGCTTGAACCGGCCGATTCTGAGGAGTCTAAGGATTTTACGAGGATTGCATTTGACATCAGTGAGAGATTCGATACACCGGTACTCTTGAGAGGTGAGACTCGGGTCTCACATTGCGATGCTCTTGTGGCGTTGGGAGAACGAAAGGAATCGACGATTCAAAAGGGCCTTGACCAAAAGGAGACGCCTAAGTACGTGATGGTCCCCATGTATTCGAGGGTAAGACGGATTTCTGTCGAGGAAAGGATAACCAAACTCGCTGCATATGCGGATGCAGAGTTTCCGTACAATTCCATGGAGATCAACGATCCTTCTATAGGATTTATCTCGTCAGGGGTTTCTTATCTTTACACAAAGGAGATTTTCCCCCGCTACTCTTTCTTGAAGCTGGGCATGGTGTGGCCTCTCCCGAGGAACACGATCGCGGAATTCTTCAAAAAGGTTAAAAAGGTGATTGTGGTAGAGGAACTTGATCCTTTTTTTGAAACAGAGATCAAGGCCATGGGTTACAAGGTATGGCACGGCAAAGACCTTATCCCGGCAATAGGTGAGTTATCACCAGGTATCGTCGAGCAGTCGCTCAGAAAGGCTGTGGAAGGCAAGAATTATAAGGCTCCGAAGATACGGATCAAGCCGGAAGATCTGCCGAGGAGACCGCCGAACCTCTGTGCCGGTTGTTCTCACAGACCCTTGTTCTATGCCCTTAAAAAGCTCGGACTTTATGTGTTCGGTGATATTGGCTGTTATGCACTGGCCGTTGCACCACCGCTCTCTGCCATGCACGCTTCAACGTGTATGGCTGCCTGTATCGGCGGTGCCTATGGTGCAGGAAAAGTTCTCGGCAAAGATGGGCTTGGAAAGATCTGTGCAGTTCTCGGTGACTCCACATTCCTCCACGGTGGTATCGGACCATTGATGGATGCAGTGTATAATAAGGGTTATTCTACGACACTTATCCTCGATAACGGAATTACGGCGATGACAGGGCAACAAGAACACCCGGGGACAGGATATACGATACAAAGTGAGCCTGCCTCCATGATCGACTACGAGCAACTAGCAAGAGCTGTCGGCGTCAAGCATGTGAAAAAAGTAGATCCCTATAAGGTTGAAGAGACAATAGAAGTGATCAGAGAAGAAGTGAACAGGGATGACGCGTCTGTCATTATCACAGAGAACAGTCCCTGTATACTGCTCCGCAGGGCGAAACCATTAGAGAAATTCAAAAACCCAGTCTACGGGGTCGACACTGATAAGTGCAGGGGCTGCAAGGTGTGCCTCGAGATCAACTGTCCTGCCATAAGCTGGCAGGAGGGTGAAGGCCAGACAAAAGACGGCCACAAGAGGAAGGGAACAGGGTTCATTAACAAAGATCAGTGCGTTGGCTGCGAGGTCTGTGCTCAGATATGCAAATTCGAAGCGATCATACCAGGTACAAGGTGAGGGGGTGAGCCATGGAAGAAAATGGCAAAGTGACAAATATATTTTTATCAGGTGTTGGCGGCCAGGGAACAATCCTCGCGAGTAATATCCTGGGTGAAGTATTCCTCAAAGCCGGGTACGATGTGAAGAAAAGCGAGGTGCACGGAATGGCCCAGAGGGGCGGAGATGTGACCACTCACTTCAGGTTCGGGAAAAAGGTTTACTCACCCCTCATCAAGTACGGCGACGTTGATTTTCTTGTATCCTTTGAACTGCTCGAGGCTGCACGCTACATAAACTGGGTGAAGCCAGACGGAAAAATCATCATCAACAAACAGGAGATTTTACCACCTGCCGTAAGTCTCGGGCAGATGACCTATCCCAAAGACATTGAAAAGACGTTCAAGAAATACTTTAAGGATAGCGTCTGGATAGTCAACGGACAGGAGATCGCAAGAAAACTCGGCAATATTCAGGCCGCGAACGTTGTTCTTGTGGGAACCTTCTCCAATTTCTTCCCCGAATTCAAAGAAGAACAATGGATCGACGCAACCAAGGGATTCCTAGCGCCAAAACTCCATGATCTTAACATCAAAGCTTTCTATGAAGGAAGGAGAGCCCTTAAGGCATAGATGAAGGTGGCCCACTTGGAGAGGAAACAGCAAGAAACCAAATCTAATTGTGCGAGCTTGGTCCCACTTTCTAATTGTCATTCCTTCTGCGAAAATAGGCATCTACGATTTTTTCATGGGTTCTGGATTCCCGCCTGCCGGCAGGCAGGTT
>CAYMJV010000277.1:0-2624 GCA_964390545.1 uncultured Syntrophaceae bacterium | reverse complement strand
AGTCTTTTTACCGTGAGTCTCACCCCATCCGGACCGAACTCTTCTCAAAATATTTCGAACTGAAAGAATTCCTCACAAACCCTATGATCAAAATAGAATCCATCCATGCCAAGAATGCAGAAATCATTCTGCTCCAATCAAAGTTGGAGGAAAGAGCAATCCTTTATTTAATTAAAGTGAGAGCCCTCCTCACCCAGGAGCAGCTGAAAATCTGGTGTCCTGAACAGGAGTTTCCCCACTCTCGTCGAATGATGCCCGGACCTGCACCCATGGGTCCAATGGGTCCACCGAAACCCTATCCTCAGGAACCACCGAGAAAGGAATAAGGGCGGAGCTGAGTTTGTTCGGACAGGTTCACCCCGTTAGAAGTCCTTCAGCCTTCTAACGGGAAGGCTCACACGTAGGTCTAAATTCCGTGTTCGCTCCAAAGGAAATTCTATCTCCATCCCCGCTGCAAGCCCCGATAGAAGTGAAGCTTCACACGGGGCAAGCAGCGGGGCTTTCTAACGGGGTGAATAAGATCAAGCGAAATTTCTCACCCATTTATCTGGCCATCCTTTCTGGAATCCTTCTCATCATCCTCATTGTCAACGGAATCTTAGAAATCAATCGGGCTCAAAATGGATTCTATCTCTTGTTGAAGAGGGAGGCCCTTACTCATATTCAACTTATTGAGAGGAATATCCAAGATACCCTTGCTGCCCTCCAGTGGTTGGAAAACACTCCAGAGAGTTCTTTCCCCAATCTCATCCTCTCCGGAACCCTCTTCAGCCTGGAGGAGTCGGTGGCCGAATATCTTTTACAAGCCGCCCATCGAATCGATCAGATGGATAGGGAGAAAGCCTTGAGCCCCTCCGACCTCCAATCCTTGACGGAACAGTATGTGGCTACCTCTATCGAGATCTACGATCAAAAGGGGAATCTCACCAGAAGCTCTCCTGCTTCCAAAAGAAAACCTCTGCTGAGGGAACTCGTCGAGAAAAAACGTTCCGTCATCATCGAGCTGTTCGGAATACCTTTCAAGGGAAACCAGTGGTTCTCCATCGCGATCTCGAGAAAGATCACGCCGGGATTCATCGCTCTTCATTTCAACGGAGAACAAATGAAAAGGCTTTTCCGCCAGTTTGCCATCCAGAGGGTCATCTCCGATCTCAGTCCAAGAGAAGATATTCTCTTCATCTCGGTCCAGGATGCTGATCTTTATACCCTTGCCCATTCCGACCCTACCCTTCTCGGGAGAAAGGAAGAGGATTCTTTCCTGAAAAACTCCCTCCAGAGTGATCAATCTCTCTCGCGCCTCTACCGGTCGGCAAAAGGGGAAGAGGTTTTTGAGGTCGCCAAATCCTTTTCTTTGAAGAATCAACCGATGGGTCTCATTCGAATTGGATATTCCCCCAAAGAAATCCATCCCGTGCTCAGCCAGATCAAAAAAAATGTCGTCCTCTCAATTCTCTTCTTTCTCATTCTGGGGATATCCGCCATCACCTTGATCTGGGTGAACCAGAACCGGCACCTCATAAAAGTGAAAGAGATGGAAGATCGGGTTCAGTTGGCCGAAAGGCTCTCCTCTCTTGGCCACCTGGCTGCAGGAGTGGCTCACGAGATCCGAAATCCTCTCAACACCATGGGAATGGGGCTCCAGAGACTGAAAAGAGAATTTCTGCCACAGGAAGATTCGAAGAAGGATGAGTATCTTTCCTTCACGGAGGTGATCCTCAAAGAAATCCGAAGGGTCAATGAGATCATCGAACAGTTTCTCACTCTCTCTCGACCCTTCCAGCTCAATATGAGTGTTTCCTCCCTGCAGGATCTTCTTAAGAATCTGATCACCCTCTTCCAGGAAGAAGCCTCCACTCAAGGGATCACCCTTCAGACTGAATGGAAGGATGATCTATCTCCAATGAAGATGGACAGCGAGAAGTTGACACAGGCCCTCATCAATATTATGAAAAATGGGATGCAGGCGATGGAAAAAGGTGGGATTCTCAGAATTGAAACGCACTCTCTCAAAGACCATGTCTCCGTGGTCATCTCAGATTCAGGATCTGGAATTCCATCTGACCAGATGGAGAAGATCTTCAATTACTATTATACGACTAAGGAGAAGGGCGTGGGATTGGGACTTCCCATTGCCCATCGAATCATTGAAGCCCACGGGGGCCAGCTGACTGTAGAGAGTAAGGTGGGTGTAGGGACGAAGGTAACGATTACGCTACCGCTCTAAAGAATGTTAGAGGTTGGAGGCAAAGGGCAGAAGGCAGAGGGCAGTAAGCAGAATGCAGGATGAAGCAAGCGGTGATAATGTGTGGGATCTTAAGCCTTCACGGGCACGGATGACGGACACGCATGCGTGCCGAAACGCTGCACTCCGGCGTTCAGGCACGGTCACGTTATTGAGGTAAAAGGCAAATCATAATTCTTACTTATTGCTGCCTACTGCTTACTGCATACTGCTTTCTGATTTCTGGCTATTGCCTCTAACCTCAAACCTTATACCTCCAACGGTTTGATTGATATGGACAAGCCCAAGATTCTCATTGCCGAGGATGAAAAACCCCAAAGAGACCTTCTTGAAGGTTTCTTGAAGAAGGAGGGATTCTCTGTCGAATCCGCGGCCAGCGGTA
>CAYMJV010000276.1:0-2642 GCA_964390545.1 uncultured Syntrophaceae bacterium | reverse complement strand
GTTGAGAACGACGATACAGAAGGCCTCATTGATCTCCCAGTAATCGATGTCCTTTGCCTGCAAGGCTGCTTTTTCCAGAGCCATGCGGCTGGCAGGCACAGGACCCACCCCCATAATGGAGGGGTCCACTCCGGCAAATCCCATGGATCGGATGGTTGCCATCGGCTGGATGCCCTTTTTTTTGGCCGTCTCCCTTGACATCAGAATCATCGAGGACGCTGCAGCGTTTAAGGGAGAGGAATTCCCGGACGTTATGACCCCATCGGGTTTAAAGGCTGGTTTCAGATCTTTCATACCCTCCAGTGTAGCGTCATCCCGAACGGCCTGGTCTCGATCTACGACCAGGATCTTTCCGTCTGCCTGCTCGGCTTCGATGGGGAGGATTTCATCTTTGAAAAATCCCTCCTTATAAGCCTTGGAAGCCAGTTGGTGGGAGCGAGCTCCCCAGCGATCCATATCTTCTTTGGTAAATCCTCTCTGGGCGAAAAGCTTCTCTGCAGTGAGCCCCATATTCGTGGTCGTCATCATGTCCCAGTGCTTGTAGGCCGGATCCGTAAAAAGACGCATGTTCAGAGAGATAGCCCCCTTTTTCTGAAGACTTCCGTCCATGGGGACCCGGGTCAAATGCTCCATTCCCCCGACCATCACGATGTCTGCATAGCCCATGGCAATTTCCATAAAGCCGACATGAATGGCAGCCATGGATGAGCCGCACTGTTGGTCGACGAACTTGGCGGCAAGCGTCTCCGGCAAATTGGCTAACCAAATAGGGGTACGGCCGCCATAGGCCCAATTCTCACTTACCCCGATGGACGATCCCACGATAAAATCATCAATTTCTTCTGCCTTAATACCCGTTCTTTTAATCACCTCGGGAAGCAGTTTGGTCAGAAGGTCATCCGCTCTTAGTTTGTGGAACCAGTCCCGAGCCGGATCATTGGGTCTGGACCTGGATTGGGCAGTTCTTAAGAATCCGGCAATCACAACGTCTCTCATCCGTCTTCCTCCTTGCCTTAATCACGAGAGATATTATTGAAATATCACTTGCAAAGGATTCGTCGACCTCCACCGAGGTAGACATCCCTGCCTGCCCTGCACCCTATTAGGTTCAGGGCCTGCGGCAGACAGGTCAAGTTAGAAAGGATATTTTCCTATCTTAATCACTGCATCTGCGATTTGACGTCTCAATGCGATCGTATTCACCGGGATGAAACGTGTCAGTTTCTTGAGAGCAGATAACTGTGTCCGGAGCATATCGCCTTCAGCAATGGCTGCGAAGGCCTGTTTCGCAAAACCATCCACACGCTCAAAGGCATCATGCACATGGACCTTTACCATGGCCTTCTGGAGCTGGGATCTTTCATCTCCTGACTTTTTCATTGCTCGGAGTAACGCGCTTTCCATGGCGAAGACCTCAATGACGATATTGCTAATCAGCCCGACGATATCCTCTTCCTGTGGTTCTCCCAACTTCGTCATATACTTCTGAACCACAGCACCGGCCACAAGGAGACCAATCTTTTTTGACATCTCTACCATTTCCTTCTGCAAGGTAAGTTCACCGTCATCCGTATCCACCTTCGGTCGGAGAGTAAGAAGCTCGTTGGCCACCTTCTGAGCTGCCGGAAACACAGGAAGGCGGTTCTTCATGGCCCGTTTCGTCAACATGTCGACGATTAGCAGGCGATTGATCTCATTCGTCCCTTCCCAGATCCGGTTAATCCGTTCATCCCTGTAACCCCGCTCCACCGGATAGTCATGAATATACCCGTACCCCCCGTGGATCTGCACGGCTTCATCGACCACATAGCCCGCCATCTCTGAGCAATAGACCTTGTTGATCGAGTCCTCAATGTTGTACTCCTCAATCCCTTTTGCCATTTGAATCCAAACATCTTCAGCCTGGCGGTCGACGCGCTTGAGCATCAGATCGGTCAGGCCCCCTGTTCGGTAAACCATGCTTTCCGAGACGAAGGTCCGAATGGCCATCTCCGCAATCTTTTGTTTGATCAAACCGAACTCGGCAATGGGCCTGCCGAACTGAACCCTTTTCTTGGCATAAGTAACTGCCTCCTGCAAGGCGCTCTTCGCCCCTCCCACACAACCTGCCCCCAAGCTGAAACGAGCAATATTCAGGACGTTGAAAGCGACGATGTGGCCCTTTCCGACCTCCCCGAGGACGTTCTCCACTGGCACCTTGGCATCGGTGAAGATGACGCTTCGTGTGGAACACCCCTTCACACCCATCTTGTTTTCTTCCTCATCCAGAGAGACGCCTTCGAAGTTTCGCTCGACGATGAAGGAAGTGAATTTCTCCCCATCCACCTTGGCATAGGTGATGAATGTACCAGCAATCCCGGCATTCGAGATGAATTGTTTCTGACCGTTTAGAATATAATATTTTCCGTCGGTGCTGAGCGTTGCCGTGGTCTTGGCATTCAGTGCATCGGACCCTGCTTCGGGCTCAGTCAGGGCATAGGCGCCAATGATCTCTCCTGTGGCCATCTTGGGCAGATAACGTTTCTTCTGGTCTTTATTGCCGAAGAAGACAATGGGAAGAGAACCAATTCCGGTATGAGCCCCGAACGAGGACATGAAGGAACCTCCTCCCTGGGCCATCTTCTCCCAGACAAGGAGAGAAC
>CAYMJV010000275.1:0-2647 GCA_964390545.1 uncultured Syntrophaceae bacterium | reverse complement strand
ATCGGCCCCAACGGTTCAGGAAAGACGACTCTCTTCAGAATGGTTCTGGGAGAGGAGTCGATCGACGAAGGCGAAATCCGGATTGCCAAAGGGGTAAAGATCGGCTACCTCCCTCAAGAAGTGATCCCTTTTAAACGAAATAGCGTTCTGGATGAGGTTTTAAGGAGTCTCTCAGGGATCATCTCCCTTCAAGATAAGATGACAATTCTAGAACAGGAACTGGCCTCGGTGGAAGATCCGTTGGAGCAAGAGAAGCTGGCGAAGGAGTATGGGAAGCTTCAGGAAAGATATACAGTTCTTGGCGGATATGGAATAGAAGCAGAGGCCAAACAGATCCTGCAGGGGCTGGGATTTAAGGAGAGAGATTTCAACAGGCTCACGGACGAACTGAGTGGCGGGTGGTTGATGCGAATTGCTCTTTCGAAAATTCTCCTCCAGGCCCCTGACCTGCTTCTTTTAGACGAGCCCACCAACTACTTGGATCTGGAATCCCTTGTTTGGTTAGAGAGTTTTTTGGTTAATTATCCAGGTGCCATGATCATCGTTTCCCACGACCGGGTCTTCCTCAACCACCTTGTCGATCGAATTGCAGAGATCGAAGGAGAGAGGATCGATGTTTATCACGGGGACTATGATCACTACTTGGAGGAGAAAGAGTCCCGGAAGAGAATTCTTGAGGCGACCTATAAAACTCAGCAGAGAAAGATCGAGCAAACCGAAAGGTTTATCGAACGATTCCGGGCCAAAAACACCAAGTCGAGCCAGGTTCAAAGCCGAATCAAGATGCTCGAGAAGATAGAGCGCATTGAGATTCCAAAGGAGAGGAAAGAGGTCCGATTTAGATTTCCTGCTCCTCAACGGAGTGGCCACAGGGTCGTGGAGGTTAAGCACCTGTACAAGCGGCACGGTGAAACCGTTGTCTATCAGGGAATTGATCTCACGCTCTTCCGAGGAGACAAGGTGGCCCTGGTCGGTCCCAACGGAGCCGGGAAATCGACGCTTCTCAAGATCTTAGCCGGTGTTCTCGATTTTGAAAAAGGTGATGTGATTTTAGGAAAAGATGTAACCCGGGCCTACTTCTCTCAGAACCAGTTCGACCTCCTCCGTCCCGAGAATACGGTTTATGGAGAACTCCTTTCCATTGCCACAGACGAGAGTCAGACAGAGCTTCGGACCCTTCTGGGAACCTTTCTCTTCAGTGGAGATGAGATTGAAAAGAAGGTCTCTGTATTGAGCGGGGGTGAGAAGAGTCGAGTGGCCCTGGCCAAGATGCTTTTGAAGCCTGCAAACCTTCTTCTCCTGGATGAGCCGACCAGCCACCTCGATATCCCTTCGCGAAATGTATTGGAGATGGCTCTGACACAATTTCAGGGAACCCTTTGCCTGATTACCCACGACCGCCATCTGATCAATGAAATCGCCAATAAGGTCATCGAAATCGATCGTGGGATCCCACATATCTTCCCGGGGAATTATGACTACTACCTTTATAAGAAGCAAATCATCCAGACAGGAGAGGTAGAAAAAGAATGGGAAAAAGAGGCTAAGGTTAAGGAAGAAGAATCCGGAAAAAAGAAGTCAAAATATAGAGTTAAAGAAGAGAGGCGGAAAAGGGCTCAAGAGATGGATGAGTTCAGGCGCCGGCTCTCCAGCCTCGAAAAGAGATTCAAGGAAGTTGAGAATTCTTTGCACGAGGCTACTCAGAAACTGGATGATCTAAATCAAAAACTCTCCGACCCCAATCTCTACTTAAATCAGCAAGAGACCTACGAAACCATCCAGACGCATAAAAAAGTTCAAGAACAGGTTAAGGAACTCACCCAGGCCTGGGAATCCCTTGCCTTAGAGTTGGAAGAAACAAAGGGAATGAGTATTTAATGTAGAGGTCTTCCTGTCCCGTCCTATCTCGGCATAGACAACACGGGGCATCTGTCGGTCAATGTGTTGCCTTTGTCTATGTTTCCGCAGTTGATTTGTTTTGGTAAAAGAAGATGGCCAAGGATCCATATCAAAAATTTGCGGCTCATTATGATCGCTTCGTTGGGCCGTTAACGAATACCTTGAGGCATATCGGAATGAAGATGGTTTCTCCTAAGCCAGGGACGAAAGTTTTGGAGGTTGGATGTGGAACGGGTAAAAACCTCATGCTTTATCGGCAAGCTGGGTGCTCTGTATATGGGATCGATTTATCGCCCTCAATGTTAGAGGTTGCCCGCACCCAATTGGGAGAGGGCGCCGATCTTCAGTTAGGGAACGCATCAAACATGCCGTATCAAGATAACTTCTTTGATTTAGTGATCGCCATGTTTATTCTACACGAGATGCCAAGTGAAATACGGCCACCGGTGATGAGAGAGATGATCCGTGTCACGAAACAAGAGGGAAGGGTTTTAATTATAGATTTTCATCCCGATCCGATTCGCTTCCCAAAGGGCTGGTTTTACAAAGCTGTGATTCTTTTCATTGAAAGAGTAGCCGGACGTGAGCATTTTTCAAACTACCGTAACTTCCTGTCACAAAAAGGATTACTTCGATTCATAGAAACCCAAAAGTTGATTGTGGATAGACAACAAATCGTCAGCGCAGGCAACATTGCCTTCTTTTTGCTAAAGCCTAAATAAAAATTTAGGATCAATCGTAGATGTTA
>CAYMJV010000274.1:0-2649 GCA_964390545.1 uncultured Syntrophaceae bacterium | reverse complement strand
CCGGCCTGCTGGAAATAGGTGAATTGGGTGATCTCCATTCCATCCAGCCAGACCTCCCACCCCAGGCCCCAGGCACCGAGGGTCGGAGACTCCCAATCATCTTCGACGAAACGAATATCGTGCTCCAGTGGATTGATCCCGAAGGACTTCAAACTGTTCAGGTAGATCTCTTGAACATCCAGGGGTGAAGGCTTGATGATGACCTGATACTGATAGTAGTGCTGAAGCCGATTGGGGTTCTCCCCATATCGACCATCGGTGGGACGGCGAGAAGGCTCCACATACGCCACCCTCCAGGGTTCAGGGCCTAAGACTCTCAGAAAAGTGGCTGGATTGAACGTCCCTGCGCCCACCTCTAAATCATAGGGTTGTTGAATCACACATCCCTGATCTGCCCAGAACCGCTCCAGCGAAAAGATCAATTCCTGAAAATTCATCCAATCTCCTCTCGCTTCGTGTGTGTAGGGTTTAGCATGTTTGATTCATCAGTGTCAATATAGAATCAATTCCCCTCCTCCATCAAGAGACTGCGTCGGAATGGGGGGAAACGCCATGCTTGTCATTCTGAACGAAGTGAAGAATCTCATAGAATCAATAGGTTGGAAAACAAAGATTCTTCGGCTGATGCCTCAGAATGACATTACGACACAGTCTCCAAGGGGGAGGGGATGTTACCCTTACGTTTCTTAGTATCTCCCGAAATATCCTTCAGTGCCTTCAGCGACTTCAACTCCTTCCCCAGTTGATAGGTGATAAACTTTGGAAGAAGTACTCGACTCTCGGTTAAGGCTTGAGGAGTGAACTTCAGTCTGTGGATCTTCGGCAGATCTATCTGGGAAACCTCCTCGATTAACCTTGCCGTACCCAAAGAAAGAGGAATAAGGCCATTCAACATTTTCGAACAACCCTCACAGACCATTGCCCCTTTCTCGGGAGAGAAAAAGAGATGAAGCGCCCCTCGCAACTCCTCCCAATCCTTCTTACAGACATCACATCTTTTCAGATTAGGCCGGTAACCAAAGAGGGAAAGCATCCGGATTTCAAACATTCTCAATCTCTCCTCCTCCGGTTCTCTCTCTTCAAGGCCCAATAGGAAAGAGAGGAGAAGATCGAAGGCCTCCGGGTTCGCCTCCCGCTCCCCGGCCATCTCGTTCACCAATTCTAAGAAGTAGTTTCCATGGTAGATTTTTGTTAGATTTTCTCTGATCCTCGGGAAAGTATGAAGGATGTCGCCACTCTCTGCTCTCACCAGGCCGGCTCCTTCCCGGTCAAAAAAGATGAGACGAATATGCGAGAACAGGCCAAGGGCATTCTGAAATCGCTTCCTGCTTCTTCTCGCTCCTTTAGCAATCGCTTTGATCTTTCCGAAATCTTTGCTGAAGAAGGTGACGATCTTGTCAGATTCCCCATAATTGAGGGAGCGGGTCACAATAGCGTTCGTCTCGAATAACGGCATTCTTTTACCCCGTTAGAAAACCCCGCCATTCATGGTGGGGATAATATATATATCAATTCCCTATAGAAAAGGCAGGGTTAAAGCCCCGTCTATTCTAGCGGGGTCTACTTTGTCGGCTTCCCTTTCCCACCGGGAGAAGGACGGGAGGGTTCCTGGATCTTCAACACCTCTGCTCCTGGAGGAATGGTAAAATGGAAGAGGGAGTCGGGAAGGTTCAGATTGGTTTTGATATCGAGGAAACGGGTCCGGGTTATATTTCCCATTGCGTCAATGACATCTGCTTGAACGACTTGATAGGTCTTTTTATCAACGGTCAGGCTTAACTTGGATAAGCCAGCGTGAGGCTCCTTGGGGGCTAACTCAACCACATAGTGATCCTCTTTGGGAGAGACGGACTCGTTGAAATTGAGGAGATTGAAATCTCGACGCAGATCCCCCTCTCCCGCCAAAAAGGCCAGCGGGGTCTTCTCCAGAAAATCCTTTGACACATCGGAAACCATTACCTGATTGTCATCCGGTCGGTAGAACCATAGGGCCCGGCCATTCGAGATGATCTTCTGGTTCGGGACCTCGTAATCCCATCGCATCATCCCTTTCTTCTTAAAATAGACCTTCCCCTCCCCTTTGGGACCTCCTTTCATCATCTTTCCAAAATATTCTTGTAAGAAATTAGCTTCCGAGTCATTCGTCTTTTCGTATCGGTTTTGAATTTCTCCGAGAACCTCTTGGCCTGTTGCTCCAAAGACAATCGGAAGGATGGTCAGATTTATTAACATAAGACCCATGCTCACAAACACGAAACTGCCTCTCATCTTTTCTTCCCCTCTACCCCGTTAGAAAGGCCTACCCCCCACCCTTTCAAGCGGGGGTTACTCAATTTTTTTGACCAGCACTTCCCTTGGCTTGACGCCATCAGAGGGACCTACTACTCCTTCTTCTTCCATCTTCTCGACAATGCGCGCCGCTCTGTTGTAACCGACCCGAAATCGCCTTTGAATGAGAGAGATCGAAGCCTGTCCGGTCTCGGCGACAAAGGCCACTGCCTCATCATATTTCTCATCATAGTCATCGTCCCCTGCCGCCCCTTCCTTCTCTTTTTTCACTTCAAGGAGAATCGAAGAATCGTAGGACGGTTTTCCCTGCTTTTTCAAGAATTCAACGATCCGGTTGATCTCTCCGCTCGAGACGAAAGC
>CAYMJV010000273.1:0-2669 GCA_964390545.1 uncultured Syntrophaceae bacterium | reverse complement strand
TTGTCATGCTGAACCTTGGACTGATGAAGATCAGGCTCGTTTCAGCATCTCATTTAATGCGTTTGTATTAGTTCCCATGGTTGGTGCTCGGATGCAAGTAAATGAGATTCTACGGAAAATAAGATCAGACATCATTTCCAGACCTATCTCGAAGGAAATCGTAGCCTTATATCTTTATGGCTCATCGGTTACAGGAAAGCTCAGGAATGAAAGTGATATCGATATTGCCTTTCTTCCCTCTCATAAAACTGCCGAAGAAGAAAGGCTCATCATCATAGCAAAGGTGGAAGGCTTTATTGAGAAACTTCTTCGGAAAATGGGTACTTCAAGAGAGATAAGCGTTCTCGACTTAAGGCAGAAGTACGTCTCTGTGTCCCTTCAATACAAAGTGATTACTGAAGGAATACTAATATATGAAAAGGATGCTCTTGAGAGACTTGAGTTTGAAAATACTGTCAAAAGGGAATATTTCGATTTCGTACCTTACCTAAGGTTCTTAAGAAAGAGGAAAGATGGACATCTACTCCAGAAAATTTGACCTGATCGGAGAATCGCTGAAAAAATTGTCGGAATTAAGGAAAGAGAATCCAACTCTTGATCGGTACAGAAACTCATGGAAAGATAAAGATTCTGCTGAAAGAAATTTACAGAAGATCGTTGAAGCAATTATCGATATTGGTAAAATGCTTTTGGCTCAAAAAAAACTGAAGGAGCCATCCAATAACAGGGAGGTCTTTCTCATTCTTCAGGAAAATCAGATTTTCCCATCTAAATTGATCCCCCTCGCGGATAAGATGATCGGCATGCGGAATATTATTGTCCACAGTTACGATAGGATTAACGATGAGATTGTGTATGGGGTTCTAAAAAAGAATCTCAGGGATATTGAAAAATTAATCGCCATTCTTAAAAAGGCCTGCCTGGTCAAGAAATGAAATCAACCAACTTTTTTCTATTTATATAGGCTTCTTCATGGAATACCTTCCCGTCACCGTTGACAAAAGCCATCTGATCACCATCGGAGAGAGGCTCTACTCGGAAAGTATCGAACTGATCAGAGAGCTGGTCAATAATGCCTATGATGCCGATGCAACACAAGTCGATATTAAAATGACCAATGAACTTATTGAGGTTAAAGATGACGGTACAGGGATGGATCGGGACGGGCTGAAACAGTATTTCAATATCGGTTCCCCCGAGAAAGTTCTAAAAAATAAATCACCTATCTTTAAACGGGACCTTATCGGTCAATTCGGAATCGGAAAATTCGCTAGCCTCTCTGCCTGCGAATGCTTTGAGGTTTATACGCAAAGGGATGATTTTGCTGCCAAGGTTACTTTCGACAAGAAGGAATGGGAAAAGGCAGCAGACCCATGGAAGCTCCCACTTCAAATCCTTCCCCCTGGTAAGGAAAGAGGGGATGGTACCACTGTCAGCCTCCTTCGATTAACGAGAGAATTTCAACCGGAAGAAGTGATTCGCAAGATCGTCGAAGGGACCCCATTAAAAGCATCCAATTTTGTTGTGAGACTGAATGGGATGAGAATCACTCCACGAAGCCTGAGTGGGCATCGAATCCCCTTTCTCGAAGGAACGGAATTTGGGCCTGTCCATGGAGAAATTATCATCTTGCCTTCCTCTACAGCCTCCCCGGTTGAATTAGGGATTGAAGTCAAGGTCAAACAGGTCACGATTAAGCGAGAACTTTTCGGTTTAGAACATTGGGGAAAGATTGCCTCCAGAATCCAGGGCGAAGTTTATGCCGATTTCCTTCCGGTGACCGCAGATCGATCAGGGTTTGTTGTGGACAGCCCCCCTTATCAAGCCTTCCGAAAAATAATGGATAAGGTAACCCAAGAGGTGGATGATATTCTAAAGCGATTAGCAGGTCGGAAGGAGAAGCGAAAGGCAAGCAAAGCATTGAAAGAGGCTTTACAAAGGGTCCACCGAGCCTTGGCCTTGAATCCAGACCTCTCTCCCTTTGGTGCTATCCCCCTGGCTAGCGAAGGAGAGGGGATGGGTGGAGCAGGTGCGGTCTCGAAGAAGTTAGAATCACTCAAAGAAGAAAAAGAGGGCCAACCTGAAGAGGGAGAAGCCTTTGAGGAGGCTCAATTGCCTCCTCAACCCAAAAAAACAAGAAAGAAATCCCCTAAGGTAAAGCGGTTAACTCCTAATGCAATTGTCCAGAGGATGAGATTCGCAGAAACAGGAGTTTCTGTGTGCGTTGATGATTTTGGAGAAGATGGGCCAGAATGTTTTACTGAGGGGACAGTAATCTATATCAACCAGCAGCATCCCCTCTATCAGCGGGAGGTAAAGAAACCGGAAACCTATATCCTCAATGTCACTCGACTTATTACTCAAGAGATCTCTTTAATGAAAGATACCAGAAATCCGCGACAGGCCTTTTCGAGACAGAGCAAACTCCTCAGAGACGCCTTCATTGACGGCCGCTCTCATTGATCCTTATTCCCCTCCCCTGAATCCTTGCCTGCGGCGGGCCGGCCGGTCTATCGTCAGACAGGGAATGTGGAAACAATGGAATACTGGATTGTTGGGTTATGATGATAAAGTGAAAATAATGGAGCCCGGAGTAAAAAGATGGAAGAAGAAAATCTAAAATTCTTAGCCCCAACCTCAATCATTGATAGCAACCATCGGAGTGTCCG
>CAYMJV010000272.1:0-2680 GCA_964390545.1 uncultured Syntrophaceae bacterium | reverse complement strand
ATAAGACACACTGCCTTTGGCAGGTGAAAGTTGCTCTTTGGAATTGATAATCGAATCCGTTGGGTCGGCATAAGACTCCGCAAGGAGCGAAGGGCCAACCATTTCGGTCAAACCCTCTTTGTTTTAAGCCTTCAAGAGAGACATCCTCATTGCGGATGTTATAGTCGATGAGGGGAATGGAGCCGGTGGCTCTGGTAAACTGGTAATTATGGAGTTCATCATATTTGGCATCAGCCACGTCGATTTTGGTGTTGGGATGGTGGCTTGAAAGCTGTTCTTTGAGGGGAATGAACTGATTTCCTTCTTCGGCATTTCCGGAGATCGTGAGGCAACCGACGGGTAGCTCAAGGCCTAAAGAGAGTTCAATGGATGTGGTCAGGATGGCGTTGTATCCGAAAACCTTCTCTACTTTATCTGGGTTCTTGGGATTTCTTCTGACCCCGATACGGGCTTCCATATCGGAAGGGAGTTTGGGGCAGCGGAAGAAGAAGGAGTCGATCTGATCGATGTCAATGCTGTGGAAATGGATCTTTCGGATGCTGACATCGAGGCCATGAGATTTTAGTTCTTCATCGACTCCAAAGATTTTATTAAAGGGGTTTGGCTTTTCAGGATCGGCGATTTTAAGAGAGAGGGTCAGGAGTTCGACTTTGGGTTTAGGGATCTCTTGAGGAAATCGAGTGGAGGGGCAATCGACACGGACCTTGATTTCTCTGCCGAGGGCCACACGTTGGGGGTCCTGCAGCTTATAGAGGATTCTTCTGCGAACATTGTCGATGAGGCCCTTGAACTCGATGGACTGACATTGTTCGCAGAAGTAAGTACAGCCCTTATAGTGAGAGTAGGAAGGGAAGAGAGTGCCATCGGTGGAGAGGATGGCAAAGGAGAGAAGGCCGAGGAGGCGAACGATCTGGACCAGGACTTGAGAGATTTCGATGTAGAGGGCTTCTCCTAAGCGATCTTTGAGATGAGTGAAATCAGCCTCACAGGGGATATGACAACGAGAGATACCGGCATAGAGGCGATAATGTTTTCCCTTTTCCTCATCCCGGACGACGGAGAGGAAAGTCTTCAGATCGGGGAACTTCTCCAGGTATCGGAACAATTCCAGAAGGAAGAGGCTGACCGGATCATAGGCATGTCCTCCCGTAGAAGAATAGGCAGAAGCGACGATGGATCGTACAAAGGAGAAATCGATCAGGGAAGTGACAAAACGGGAGAGCCCACCGGCGATCTCTCCGGAGGGATTGATCTTGATCCTTCTAGGGATATAGCAGTAATAGGAAAGAAGCCTGCTTCTGGATTTAGGGAAGGGATGCTGATGTTGGAGGTTAATGGCAATACGGATCTCATTGAGTTTTCGGATCACATTCCCTAAATGGAAGGGAAAGAGATTTCTCAATCTGACATCCTGGAGTTACAAATAGACGCGTTTACGACACTGCTTGCAAATGAACCTCGGCATATCGACGAAAGAACCATCTGCTCCTTTAACCGGATAGTAGCCATTAAGCAAAATCCGGGTATGGCCGCAATGGGGACAGCGATCAGGGCGAACTAACTTGGCATATTTGACAGAGGGAATCGACTGTGAATCATGTGATAATCTATTTATTTCACTCTCAAGATCTGACACTTTCTGTTCAAGGGAAAGGATGACCTCTTCCCTCTTAAAAGGCTTCTTAAACTTGGGGCCTCGCTTTTGGGGGCTGAGGGCATGGAGGCAAGCTTGAGTAGCGGTATGCATCCAGGTATAGATGGAGTCCCTACAGACCTTGTACTTTCTCGCGATTTGGGCAATCTTACGGCCGGCCCAGGCTTCCTTGACGATGGCGAACTTGACCTCTGGGGTGGGATGATTCTCAGACATCGTGGTATCTATAGAATCACAAAAAGAGGGGTTTGTCAAGAAAAAAGTGTCTGCTAATTAAAAATAAATTAACAGAGGAAGCTCCAGGGGACAGTAAGAGGTTGGATACTTTGCCATGAAATGGGCAAGAAAAAAACCGGTGGGACGGCGCTGTCTCGAAAACGAACGAGTTCAAATCATTGGGTTGATCGACATAGGCATCTTAAGATAGTTTCTCGAAAACATTGCGTTTTGAATTCTTGAATTGGCTAAAGAATCAATCAAGAGTAAAACATGACCGAGGATTCTGTGAAAGAAAGATTGAGACACGAAGTGGTAGGGATTCTATTGGTCGCTCTTGGAATCTTTATCTTTCTGGGTTTGGTCTCCTATGCTCCAATGGATCCCTCTTTCTTCTCTTATACCTCTTTAAAGGTGAGGGAGATCCATAACTGGATGGGTATTGTGGGGGCTTATGCCTCTAGCTTGCTCTTCCAGGGATTTGGATTTTCATCTTTTTTGATCCCCTTTGTTCTCATCGTCTTCGCCATCAGTTTCATTTTGCGGTGGGAATGGAAATATATCTTAGTGAAACTGGTAGGTTGGTTGGCGATCCTCCTAACTACTTCGTCCCTCTTAAGCCTGTGGTTGAAAATCCCCCGTCCGGATTTCCTGGTAGGGGGGTTCATTGGAGAGATGATTTCTAGGAGCCTCGTACGATATTTTAATCGTCCTGGCGCAACCATTCTTTTAATAGTTTGTCTTATCCTCTCTTTCGTTTTGGGAACGGGGATCTCTTTCATCTCCCTCGTCTAGCATTCGGGAAATGTG
>CAYMJV010000271.1:1550-2700 GCA_964390545.1 uncultured Syntrophaceae bacterium | reverse complement strand
TGAGGTGTTAACTCCATCATGCCTACGGTTGCTTCCTCAGCCCTGCGGGTTCCTCAATCTCGCATTCGTGAACTGGCAGATATCGCCATGAAAATGGACGATGTGCTCAAATTGTATTTCGGTGAATCGAATATCCCGACACCGGAATACATCAAACGAGCGGCTGCAAAAGCCTTGGAAGAGGGCTACACGTTTTATACGGAAAATGCGGGCTTGCCGGGCTTGCGGCAGGATCTGGCCGATTACTACCGAAGAGTGCAGGACGTGGATCTCGATCCACGATCCGAGATTGTCGTCACGGCCTCTGGAGTGCAGGCCTTAAATGTAACGATTCGCTGCGTCCTCAATCCCGGGGACGAGGCACTTGTGCTTACACCCGCCTGGCCAAACTCCGCTGCGAATATCTGGATGGACAATGCGATCCCCATGGAAATTCCACTCTTGCTTCGCGGCGATCACTACGCTGTTGATTTTAATTCGCTCGAAGCGGCGGTAACACCGCGGACTCGCCTTCTCGTCTACACCTCACCCTCGAACCCACTGGGCTGGGTCGCCACGGAGGATGAGCAGGAGGAACTCTTAGAGTTTGCTCGTCGTTACAACTTGTGGCTGCTCGCCGATGAGGTCTATGAGCGCCTCTACTATCGAGGCACGGCAATTGGAGTCCCTGCGCCCTCGATTCTCCGGAAGGCGAGCCGTGACGATGCCGTCATTGTTGCTCAATCCTTCTCGAAAACCTACTGCATGACAGGTTGGCGGATCGGCTGGCTCGTCGCCCGTCGAGATATGGGACAAAAAGCCACTCAGCTGAATGAATTCATCATCTCCCATCCAGCCAGCTTCATCCAACGTGCAGCTCAAACCGCTCTCGCACAGGGTGAAGAGGAGCTGAGAAGAATGATTGCTCGCCTTAAGGAGAATCGCGATTTTTGCCTTGCTGCTCTTCGTCGGATGCCAGGAGTCACAGTTCCTTCTCCGGATGGAGCCTTCTACCTGTTTCCAAAGATTGAGGGATTGACGGATTCCTTTGCATTCTGCCGAAAACTGCTCGAAGAGACCCACGTCGGGTTTGCCCCCGGGGTGGCTTTCGGAGCCGGAGGCGAGGGATCCGTTCGTATCTGTTACGCTGCGGAGCAGGGGATTCTCGAAC
>CAYMJV010000271.1:0-1450 GCA_964390545.1 uncultured Syntrophaceae bacterium | reverse complement strand
CTAATGGATATCTCCATGGTAACTTTGGAGGGAGCGAACACTTCCTTTACCCTGCCGGTAGGCTTCAATGCCTTTGGCGGCGGCAATGGCTGCGGCCAGGGTGGTAATATACGGTATCTTGAATTTAATGGCTGTCTTACGAATGTAGGAATCGTCATACTTACTTAATTTGCCGCTAGGTGTATTGATGACTAACTGGATTTCTTTGTTCTTAATGCCATCCACAATATTGGGACGCCCCTCGTGCATTTTGAGGATGGGCTCAGACTCGATACCGTGTTCCTCCAAGAATTTCTGAGTACCGTTGGTTGCCCTTATCTTAAAACCCAATCTCCTAAATTCCTCGGCGACTTCAAGAACCGC
Organism: uncultured Syntrophaceae bacterium; assembly: GCA_964390545.1. Lineage (GTDB taxonomy): Bacteria > Desulfobacterota > BSN033 > BSN033 > UBA1163 > CAYMJV01. The sequence goes on along the minus strand of CAYMJV010000271.1, from coordinate 1,087 downwards.
CGGTCTGTCGCTCTTCGAAACGGTGATCAAGACCGTTCCCTCAGATGGGAGGAGTTGTTGTGCAGCCTCCTCGGCCTTAAAAAAGGCTAGACCGAATGAGTCGGCCAGCCCTAACACTTCTCCGGTGGAGCGCATCTCAGGCCCCAGAAGGGGGTCCACTTCCGGGAACATATTGAAGGGAAAGACCGACTCCTTGACGCCAAAGTGTCTGATGAATTTGGACGTGAGATGAAGGGAACTCAATTTGTTACCCAGCATAACCTGGGTGGCCAGGCGGACCATGGGAATGTTACAAACCTTTGAAACCAGAGGTACCGTGCGGGAGGCACGGGGGTTGGCTTCTAAGACATAAACTTGATCATTGGCGATGGCATACTGGATATTCATCAACCCGACCACATTGAGCTCTACGGCGATCTTTCTTGTATACTCGTTGATGGTTTCAAGATGCTTAGCAGGAATAGTGATGGGCGGGATCACACAGGCCGAATCCCCGGAATGGATCCCCGCCAGTTCAATGTGTTCCATCACCGCGGGCACATAAGCATCGGTCCCATCGGAAATCGCATCAGCCTCGGTCTCGATGGCATTTTCCAAGAACTTATCAATGAGGATCGGTCGTTCCGGTGTGACGCCTACTGCAGCCCCAACATAGTGTTCGAGCATTTCCGCATCGTGAACGACCTCCATGCCACGTCCACCCAGAACATAGGAAGGCCTGACCATGAGGGGATAGCCAATCCTCCCAGCCACCCGAAGGGCATCCTCAAGATTGCTGGCCATCCCTGACTCGGGCATTGGAATGCCTAATTTAGCCATCATCTGACGGAAGCGATCCCGATCCTCTGCCAGATCAATGGTCTCTGGTGATGTCCCGACAATCTTGACCCCGGCCTGCGCCAGCTCATCCGCAATATTGAGGGGGGTCTGACCCCCGAACTGCACGATGACACCTTCGGGTTTTTCTTTCTCATAGATACTTAGGACATCTTCCACGGTCAGAGGTTCGAAATAAAGCTTATCGGAGCTTCGTACATGATGAATTGGCGTTCGCTCGAAGCCTCTTTCAAAAGGTCCATGAGCTCAC
>CAYMJV010000270.1:0-2701 GCA_964390545.1 uncultured Syntrophaceae bacterium | reverse complement strand
TCGAAAAAGAGAAACGGAGCTTAAAAGAAGGAATTGAAGTAAGTGATGGACTGGCCAAGAATTTGAATATACTTTTGGAGAAAGTTAAAAGTCCACTCCGGTTAACTTAGAGGTAAGCTGAACATGGAATGGATTATCCGAGTAAACACGAGAACTGGAAAGATCACTAAGGTAAAGGCATCGCAGGAAGAGATGCGGTGGGGAGGAAGACTCCTGATCTCTAAATTCTTACTGAGGGAAGTCCCTCCCACGGCCGATCCTCTCGGACGTTTCAATAAGTTCATCATTGCGCCGGGTCTTCTCGGGGATACCCTGGTTACCACGACTGGAAAGTTTTCAGTGGGAGGCAAGAGCCCACTCACACATGGCGTTAAGGAAAGTGATGTCGGAGGAGAGGCTGGGAAGAAGATTGCCCGGCTCGGGATCAAGGCTGTTGTGCTGGAGGACCTCCCTGAAAAATCGGCGCCAAGGGTGTTAACCATCACTTCGAATGAGCTTCGCCTGTCAGAATTTCCTGAATTAAGAGGGATGTTCGTTTCAGAGACCATTCGCCTCCTCCGGAAAAAGTTCGGCCGCGAGGTGGGGATCATCTGCATCGGGCCTGCGGGGGAGATGAAAATGGCAGGCGCCGGCGTTGCCGTGTCTGATGCGAATGATGTCCAGATTCGGTATGCTGCCCGGGGAGGTCTCGGAGCAGTGATGGGGTCAAAGGGAATCAAAGCGATTGTGGTGGATGATTCAGATGCTGTGTCGCCCCAGGTGTTTGATGAAGCCCTTCTTCGTGAAGCAAGCAAGACCCTTGCTCAAGCCATCCTGGAGGATCCCAAGACGGAAAACAGGCATAAGCTCGGAACCCCTGCGATCCTCATGGTCGCCAATGAGCTCGGCCTTCTCCCTACGAGGAACTTCAGTGCAGGCCGGTTTGAGAAAGCAGAAGAGATCGCTGGAGAGCGGGTCGCAGAGGTGATTGCAGCCCGAGGAGGAGAAGGTCGCTCAGGAACACCCTGCTTGAGAGGTTGCGTCATTTCATGTTCCAATGTCTTTCCAGACCCTTCGGGGAAGAAGACTGTGGCGTCCATCCAATATGAGAATATCGCACTTCTTGGACCAAACTGTAGCATTGGGAACCTGGATGATATTGCTGAATTGAACCATCTCTGCAACGAGGTAGGTGTGGATGCAATTGAAACAGGGGCTGCCATAGGGGTTGCCATGGAAGCTGGAGTGATTCCATTTGGGGACGCCGAAGGTGCAAAAAACCTCATTCGACAGATTGGCCAGGGGACTTATCTTGGGCGAATCCTCGGGAATGGGGTCGTGATCACGGGCCGTGTTTTAGGTGTGAGGCGGATCCCGGCCATCAAGGGCCAGGCCATTCCAGGCTATGATCCACGTGCGTTAAAAGGAAATGGAGTCACCTATATTACTTCGCCGATGGGAGCAGACCATACAGCAGGAAATGCCTTTGAAACCGCGAAAACGGTCAATCCAATTGGCAAAGAGAACCAAGTTGAAAATTCAAGGAAGCTTCAGATCAGGGCTGCCATCCTCGACACCATGGGCCTCTGCCTCTTCACTCGCCCTCCCTTTGTGAAGAAACCTGAACTCTTCGCTCTCTTTCTGAAGGGACGCTATGGGTGGAACGTCACTTATGAAGATGTGCAAAAACTTGGAATCGATGCTCTGGAAACCGAACGGGAATTCAACCGGCGTGCCGGCGTGTCGGAGGAGTTTTACGATATTCCGGAATTCATGAGGGAAGAGCCGCTCCCCCCGAGAAATTCCGTCTACGATATTTCCATGGAAGAGATGCAGCAAATCTGGGGAGTCGAGATTCCAAAGGATGTTTTCTAGAGATCTATGAACGGACCTGGATCACGCCTGCCTGCCCCGCCCTCGGTCGGGACCGGGGCCGGGAGGCAAGGTCACGGGGGTTATGGTCGATGTGAATGGTGGAATCTTGATTCGTTAAATAGGGTTACCCGACCAATTAGTCATTCCTGCGGAAGCAGGAATCCAGTTTGTTGAATACCGTCTGGATTCCCGTTTTCACGGGAATGACGAACAAATATCGGCTCGAAACTCGTGCTTCGAATTCTTGAAGGGGGTACAAGGAAATCATGTCAGAACTTAAGGTTGTCAACATTAAGGATGTGAAAGGGGAACGTCGAGACCCTCCCAGAATGTCATGGATTCTGGTCTCTGAGAAAACCGTGGGATCACAGAATCTTGCCATGGGCGTGAATGAGACCTATCCCGGGGGAATGGTGCCAGAGCACAAGCACGATAATGAAGAGGAGGTCATGTATTTTGTGGCGGGACGGGGAACCTTTGTGACCGAAGGCAGGGAGATTCCCCTTGAGCCAGGCGTATGCATCTATAATCCGCCTGGAAAACCCCACAAGATTATCAATACTGGGGATGAGGTGTTGAAGTTCGTGTGGATCTATTCTCCCCAGTTGCCTAGTCATAAAAAATAGGGAGACGCGCGAATTGTCATTCCGGGCTTGACCCGGAATCTAGTCTTTAAATTACTGGATTCCCGCTTTCACGGGAATGACAGGATGCGGATGATACTAAAAAGGAGGAAGTGAGATGGCTAAATGGAAATTGCCACCGGAAGGTGGGCACATGGACAAACCCAGTAAGATCTATTTTCAAACGATGACCAAGAAGGATGTGGAAGAGAGGCTTAAAAAGA
>CAYMJV010000269.1:0-2704 GCA_964390545.1 uncultured Syntrophaceae bacterium | reverse complement strand
AAGGATTCAAAAGCCTCCCGAATCATCACATCTGTTGCTTCAAATGATAAGTTTCCCACATAAATATTCATAATTGTTCTCCTTTTTTCCTTTTTTAGTTGAGATAGGTCTTGTTCCATTCCGGTGAAAAATCTTCATGATTCCACGTTTTCCATTTCAGGGAGACATTTTCGTGGCGAACGGTTACCTCCTTTTCCTCATCCCCTTCAACTTTGATTTTTTTCACATCACCATTCACTTGACCTTTATATGTAATGACCATGCCAACCCCCTGCCTGGTTCTGATGCCGGCATAAAAAAAGCCCGCAAAGAAGTCGTTTAGAGTTCTTGCGGGCATAATTGATAAGTTTAAAGGGCTCTTTACAACTTGATTAAGAATTAATATATGCTATTCCGCGCTTAAAAGCAAGGGAATCTTTTATCCGTTAACTTTCGATAGTGACGGGAGCAGGCAATTGTAATTAGGGAATAACGGGCGGGCGTGAGGGACATGGTCAAATACGTTAAGTAATTTGCCGATTTTGTGTATTGTCGAGAGTAGGTTATTTAAACATCTTAACTACGCCTTTCTACGCACGAACGTGACAAGTAAAAAAAAGAGACCCCGGGCAAAACCTGGAGTCTCTTTTTTGTTTAGCTTAACGAATTCTGAGTTTAGCTCACAACGACAACGTTCGTCGCCTGGAGCCCTTTCGGACCCTGGGTAACCTCGAACTCTACCTCATCGCCTTCATAGAGGGATTTGAATCCATCTCTCTTAATGGCGGAGAAGTGAACGAAGACATCATTCCCGTCGTCTCTGGAAATGAATCCAAAGCCCTTCTTCTCGTTAAACCATTTAACACGACCTTTGGCCATTACAACTCACCTCCTTTCTTTTTTAAACTTCAGTAAGTTGTAATAGCCCTTGGTGCCAAAAAAAAAGCCACAAAGTCTTCAGAAGCACTTTTGTGACCTTTTACGATCCAAACAACTACTTCTTACAACCTACACAGTTACTTATAGCCTTTTATTTTTTAATTGTCAAGCCTTTTTTATGAGAGATCCTAGAAAATCAACAGAGCTCTCGGATTACACCGATTAAATACAGATTGCTCGAAAAATAGATTTCAAATCCCCCCACCCCCCCTTTTCTAAAGGGGGGCAAGGGGGGATTATTAATTTTCATGGATTCTCTCCTTCAACTCTTCATTAATGTTTCTTCCGGGTGGGCAGGGAAAGCTGTCTTCCCGATTCGCTATAGGTGAGACCGAAATGTTGATAGGCCAGTTCGGTGGCCCTCCTTCCATTCTGCATCCTTGCCACAAAACCGATTTTCAGGAGAAAGGGTTCGATCATATCCACCAGTGTATCGGATTCTTCCTGTAATGTTGCAGCAATCGCCTCCAAACCCACTGGCCCTCCTTTGTAATACCGAATGATCGTCTCCAGGAACCGCCGGTCGAGGCCTGTCAGACCAATTTCATCGACCCCTTCCAGACGCAATGCCTCGTCCGCGATCTCTCTGTCTATCTTCCCCTGCCCGCGGACTTCAGCAAAGTCCCTCACCCTTTTGAGAAGACGATTGGAAATTCTCGGGGTGCCTCTTGATCGTTTGGCGATCTCCTCGGTCCCCTCCTCGTCGATGGGCACTCCCAAAAGGGCCGCGGAGCGTCTGACCACCCGGGAGAGCTCTTCCACCGAATAAAAATCAAGATTCCTCAGGATCCCAAATCTTTCCCGGAGAGGTGCTGAGAGAAGTCCAGCCCTTGTGGTCGCGCCCACGAGGGTAAAGCGTTCCAGCCGATATCGATGGCTTCTCGCGTGAGCGCCCTTATCAAAAATGAAGTCAATGCAAAAATCCTCCATGGCCGGGTAGAGAAATTCTTCTACGATCTTGGGCAAACGGTGCACTTCATCGATAAAGAGGACGTCCCCTCTTTCCAGGTGGGTGAGGATGCTGATCAAGTCTCCTCCCTTTTCAATGGCAGGCCCTGAGGAAGTGATGATACGAACACCCATCTCCGTGGCAATGATATGGGCAAGCGTCGTCTTCCCCAGTCCCGGAGGGGAATGGAAGAGGATGTGGTCTAGGGGCTCTCCTCTTTTTGTTGCAGCCTGGATCGCAATCTCCAAGGTTTCTACGACCTGACCCTGGCCAATGTATTCAGAGAGCTTTCGGGGCCTCAGATCGAGAAAATCTTCAATCTCTGGAGGAGTCGCTTCCTGGACTTCAGGCTCTCTTTCCTCTTCGGACTTCTTCATCTCTTATCTCCGAAATTTGCAATTCGTCAGACCGTGGAAAAGCTCATGAGCAATCAAAAATGTCATGCTGAACCTTGTGCTGAACTCGTTTCAGTATTGTTTCAGCATCTCATAAGAAATCATGACGTTAGTAGACCCTGAATCAAGTTCAGGGTGACAAATCAGGACATTTTGCGAGACCATCATATATTACAATTTGGAATTGATTTCTAGGGTTGTACCTCTTTTTGGCCTCTATAAACCTCTTCAAACAGTTCTTCGGGGGTGGTGATATTCGGATTTCTCATTATGGCTTCTTTAACCAGCCTTTGCGCTTCACTCAATTTGTGACCGAGATCTTTCACCAAAACCTCTTCCACCTGCTTCTTGAAGTCCACGACCTCCACATCGACTGGAATCTGATCTTCCCTCATCAGGGCAAATTTACCGACCTTTCCCTGCAGCGTGGCGATGATCTTAT
>CAYMJV010000268.1:0-2722 GCA_964390545.1 uncultured Syntrophaceae bacterium | reverse complement strand
CCGCCCTTTAGGTTTTACAAATAGATCTATCTCGTTTTGAAATAATATCTCGGGAGTGCTTAAGCATTGAACAGAAAGTCTATCCATAACATTGAAACCTCGAAACCTCTCAAGGCTGATCTCCACCTTCACACGGCTGAGGACCCCCTTGATAGGATTCGCTACACAGCAAAAGACATTATCTCAAAAGCTGCGGAGGAAGGTTTTGATGTGCTATCGATCACCAACCATCGTGTCGTGACCTTTGGCCCAGAATTATCCTCTTATGCTCAGGAAAGGGGAATCCTGCTCATCCCGGGTGTAGAAGCCACTATTCGAAGACGTCATGTACTCCTGTTGAACCCTCCTCCGGGTAAGATCTGTTCGGATTTTTCTCATCTTTCAAACCTTCGTCGTCCAGAGACTTTAATCGTCGCTCCACATCCTTATTTCCCAAGCACCTATTCCTTAAACGGATACCTTTTGAAACATCGTAACCTTTTTGATGCCCTTGAATACTGCCATTTCTATTCTCCCAGAATCAACTTCAACCAAAAAGCTATAGAGGTTTGTCAATCTCACGGATTTCCCCTCATTGGAAATTCAGATGCTCACTTTCTCTCCCAATTCGGTACGACCTACTCATTGATCCATGCGGAAAAGAATCTCGAATCGATATTCAAAGCCATTCGAGAGAATAGAGTTGAAGTGGTCACCCGGCCACTCACCCCCTTCGAAATGGGGTCCATTGCGAGGAGATTTCTTAGAATGAAGCTTCAGACTAGAATCGTTGGAATACCCCGGCAGGCAAAGCTTCGCCATACCCAGCCCATGGAAAGCGACCACTTCCTTCATGTCGCCTGAATCTTAAAAACTGTCAATCTGAATTTCACCCCTGCCTTATTTAATTCCTTCCCTCTTCTCCAAAGAACGTGCTATCATTTTTGCATGCATAAGTTTGACCCCAGAAATGGTGCATGAATTGGAAAATTGGAAACTCTTCTTGAGGGAAGTGAAGCCCCCCGCGCGGGGCATCCGTGGCAAAGCCAAGCGGAGCTGCGCCGAAGCCACCCGACTTCGCCCTGCGGGCTTCGCCGCGGTCACCTCTCGCCATTCCTCCCCGTGCTTCCGCACGGGGCGAAGCGGCGAAGGCGAGTGAAAAAATGATGAAGACGATTGGTCTGATTGGCGGCATGAGCTGGGAATCTTCAATCGAGTACTACAGAATTATCAACGAGGCCGTCAGGGGTAAGCTTGGTGGTCTCCATTCCGCCAAGTGCGTGATGGCTTCCGTTGATTTTGCCGAAATTGAACCCCTACAACATCAGGGGAAGTGGAAGGAAGCTACTGAAATTCTAATCGCTGCAGCGAGAAGCGTGGAAGCAGGCGGAGCAGATTTCGTTCTCTTTTGCACCAATACCATGCACAAGGTCGCCGACGAAGTTCAGAAACATCTCAGAATTCCCATCCTGCATATTGCCGATGCGACCGCTCAAACCATCAAGGCTGTGGGACTGAAAAAGGTTGGCCTTCTGGGCACGAAGTTCACAATGGAAGAAGATTTCTACAAGGGCAGGTTAGTTCAAAAACACAACCTGGAAGTCATTGTCCCGACAGCAGAGGCAAGGGAGGTTGTTCATCGAGTTATTTATGATGAGTTATGCATGGGGGAGATAAAACCATCTTCGAAAATGAAATATATAGATATCATGGAACGTTTAGCCAAAGAGGGAGCAGAAGGAATAATTCTGGGTTGCACAGAAATTGGTTTGTTGGTTAAAAAGGAAGAGTGTCGAGTTCCATTGTTCGACACAACAAGGATTCATGCAGTGGCTGCTGTGGAATATGCGCTTCAGCCGTGAGCTGGGTAAGATTGTCATGAATGACCGAAGCTATTGGAAACTTGGCGAGCGATTCGCCAAGGCATGGAATATTGGGAATGAACTGAAGAACCGTTGATGAACCGGAACAGGAGAACAATGATGAAAAAGGTATCGCTTACAGCACTCTGTTTGGTCTTGCCCCTTGTGCTTATTTACTTCAATATTGTTTTTGCACAAGAACTCAAAACCATTCCGTTACCCAAGCCTCAGCTCGACGGCGGCAAACCCCTCATGCAAGTCCTAAAAGACAGAAAGTCTTCTCGCGAATTCAGGTCAGAGAAGCTACCTCAGCAGGTCCTTTCAAATTTGCTCTGGGCAGCTTCCGGGGTGAATCGCCCGGAATCAGGTAAGCGGACGGCTCCCTCGGCAAGAAACTGGCAGGAGATCGATATCTACGTCGCCGCTTCTGAAGGGCTTTATCTTTTTGATGCAAAAGCCCATTTATTAAAACCAATCTTAACAGAAGATATCCGAGCATTAACGGGTCCCCAATCTTTTGTGAAAGACGCAGCCCTTAACCTCATTTATGTAGCAGATTTTTCAAGAATAAGTGGCGCCTTAAATGAAGAGAAGGAGTTTTATTCGGCGGCTGACACTGGCTTCATTGCCCAGAATGTCTATCTGTTTTGTGCCTCCGAAGGATTGGTAACCGTTGTGCGCGCCATGATTGACAGACCCGCCTTGGGGAAGAGGATGAAGCTTCGCCCGGAACAAAAAATTACCCTTTCCCAACCCGTGGGATATCCAAAGAAATAGATCATGGAAGGAGAGATTCATGGGAATCATAAAAATTATGCCTTGCCTTGATATGAAAGAGGGCCGGGTGGTCAAAGGGATTCATTTCGTCGATTTGAAAGATG
>CAYMJV010000267.1:0-2723 GCA_964390545.1 uncultured Syntrophaceae bacterium | reverse complement strand
CTTCCCGTTCCCCCCGGGTTTATTGTGACCACCGAGGCTTGTCTCCGATATTACGAGAACAAGAAGAAACTTCCCAAAGGCCTGATGGACGAGGTAAAGACAAACCTGAAGAAGGTCGAAGAGAAAACAGGAAAGATCTTTGGAAACACTCACAATCCCCTTTTCTTCTCTGTCCGCTCAGGGGCTGCCCTCTCGATGCCCGGGATGATGGATACCATTCTCAATCTTGGTCTGAATAATGAGACCATTGAAGGCTTGATCCAGATCACCTCCGATGGACGGTTTGCCTACGATGCCTATCGCCGGTTTATTCAGCTCTTCGGGAAAATTGCCCTGAGTGTAGATGAACAAGAGTTCGATCAAATCCTGAACAGAGCCAAAGAAAAAGCAGGAGCCGTTGACGATACCGATCTCGATGCAGATCGCCTGAAGGATGTCTGTAAACAGTATTTGGCCCTCATCAAAAAGAAGACGGGGTCCTCTTTTCCAAAAGATCCCATGGTTCAACTGGAACTTGCCATAGAAGCCGTCTTCAGATCCTGGATGGGGAAGAGAGCTGTGGACTACCGGAAGGAGTTCAAGATCACCCCTGAAATGGCCAATGGAACAGCCGTCAATATTTGCACCATGGTCTTTGGAAACATGGGTTTCGATTCTGCTACTGGAGTGGCTTTTACACGAGACCCCGGGACAGGAGAGAATGTCTTCTATGGTGAATATCTGGTCAATGCTCAAGGGGAAGATGTGGTGGCTGGGATCCGGACCCCCAAACCGATTCAGGAGATGAAGAAAGAGATGCCCAAAATCTACCGGGAATTGGAGCGGGTGAGAAAACTTTTGGAAGAGCATTTTCGCGAGGTCCAGGATTTGGAATTCACGGTGGAAAAGGGGAACCTCTACATCCTCCAGACCCGAAATGGAAAGATGAATGCCCAAGCCATTGTCCAGACTTCTAAAGAGATGGTGGCTGAAAAACTCATTTCCAAAGAAAAGGCCATCCTGAGATTGAAGCCCCAGGAATTGGAACAACTCCTCCATAAACGGATCGATCCAAATTTTAAGGGGAAACCGATTGCCAGCGGCCTTCCTGCCTCTCCAGGAGCTGCTTCCGGAAAGGCGGTTTTCGATGCGGATGAGGCAGAGAGGCTGGGAAAAATCGGCCAAAAGGTCATCTTGGTTCGTGAGGAAACGAAACCAGAAGATATCCATGGCTTCTTTGCTGCCCAGGGGATTTTGACAAGCCGAGGGGGAAAGACCTCCCATGCCGCTGTGGTGGCGAGGGGAATGGGAAAACCCTGTGTCTCAGGATGTGAAGCACTCCATATCGATCCGAAAGCCAGGGAAGCATCCATTGGAAATGTTCATATCAAAGAAGGGGACTTTGTCACGATCGATGGTTCAAGAGGTGAGGTTTTCCAAGGAGAGGTTCCTACCGTGGACCCGGAAATTAGCGATCATCTCCTCACCCTCCTGAAGTGGGCGGACGAAATAAGGACCATGGGCGTTCGAGCCAATGCGGATACGCCCGAAGATGCCACGAAAGCAAGACAGTTGGGGGCAGAGGGAATCGGCCTCTGTCGAACCGAAAGGATGTTCAATGCCGTGGACCGACTTCCGGTTGTCCGGGAAATGATATTGGCCGGATCGAAAGAAAAGCGAGCAGAGGCCATCGGGAAACTTCTTCCTTTGCAGAAGGCCGACTTGAAGAAGATCTTTAAAGCCATGGAAGGGTTGCCTGTTACCGTTCGTCTCCTCGATCCTCCGCTCCACGAATTTTTGCCATCCGCTGAAGAACTGGCTTCGGAGCTCAGGAATCTGAAGGAGGTGGAGACGGCCCTCTCCTCAATCGAGAATATCTCTGAAGCCATGAAGTTTCTTGATCCCGAGTTTCGAGAATCCCTCAAACTCCTCGATCATATGGTTTCTGATATCGTAGAGATTCGAGAGAAGAGGCTGGATAAGAAACTGATCCGCAAACAGCAGGAGACCCTTCGTAAGGTAAAGGAGATGATGGAGGTCAACCCCATGCTCGGCCATCGCGGGGTGAGATTGGGCATCACCTATCCCGAGATCTACCGGATGCAAATCCAGGCCGTTCTGGAAGCTGCCGCCGAGCTGATGAAGGAAGGGGTTGAGATTCAACCTGAAATCATGGTCCCCCAGGTCTGCACGGCTCAAGAGTTAAAATGGGTTTATCAACTGGTTAAGAAGGTGCAAAAAGAAGTTGAGACTCAATATAAAATTCAGATCCCCTTTAAATTCGGAACGATGATTGAAGTGGTCCGAGCGTGCATGAGGGCGGGAAGATTAGCGGAGGGGGCAGACTTCTTTTCCTTCGGAACCAATGACCTCACTCAGGCTACCTTCTCCTTTTCAAGGGAGGACGCGGAGAATAAATTCCTTCCCCTCTACAATGAGCGAAAGATCCTCCAAGATAATCCCTTCGACGTATTAGATGTGAAAGGCGTGGGAAGGTTGATGATGATCACCATTGAATGGGGGAGAAAGACGAAGCCCGATCTGAAGATTGGAATCTGTGGTGAACATGGAGGTCATCCGGACTCCGTCGAATTCTGTCACGGCATTGGGATCTCTTATGTGAGCTGTTCCGTGTTCCGACTTCCCATTGCCCGTCTCGCAGCGGCTCATGCCAAACTCAAGGAGAAGGATAAGAAGCCTGCTGAGGGATACGACCCCGACGCCCATTACAGTGTTTTCTTTTA
>CAYMJV010000266.1:0-2740 GCA_964390545.1 uncultured Syntrophaceae bacterium | reverse complement strand
ACATCGCTCTCTCGCACATAAAGAGCGAATCCGGCTCCCATGTTGAGATTTGCATAAGCCTCCTGATCATCCACCGGCCCATGCTCTTGAATGAAAGAAAACACAGGGTGTGGCACGGGAATATGGTCGATGATATACGCAAATGGCTGTGTGGCTCGCATCAACTTACGCCAGCCATGGCCTGTGATATTTACCGCATAATGAATCTCTACACCTTCGTTAAAGCAATCCTCAACCAAGGGAACATAGATCATCGTCGGGTCGAGCAACGCCTCGCCATAGATTCGTCCTTCGCTGAGCTTTGTGAGATAACCGTTGGGCAACTTTTCGGCGATCTCCCGTGCCAGCGTAAGCCCATTGGCATGAATACCTGAACTACCGATGATGACAATTGCATCCCCGTGTTGAATGTTGGCCGCATTGATAAGGCGGCTCTTGGGCTTCACGATCCCGACAGCCGACCCGCTAAGAACGGCAGTATCTGGATGAACGATCCCCTTTAACGTTGGCGTTTCCCCGCCGCCCCATGTACAACGGGCCAATTCACATGCCTTCTTCCAGCCATCGATGAGATCGCCACAACGCTTTTCATCACTGAACCAGGTTGAAACACCCACAGCCAGATGCATCGCCACGGCAAGTGGTAACGCACCAACGGTTATCATATCATTGACGATCATCGCGACGGTACACTGCGCGACAGCATCATAGTAAGACTTCCCGGTTAACCTGTACATCGCGTCCGCCACCAGATCCTTCGTACCCAAACCCTCTTCCACATGCGCCACATAGTGATCCCCGGCATCCATGAGATAGGCGCTTTCTCCCCTGCTCATTTCGACTTCCGAAAAACCGAGTCGCAAAATGGCGTTGGCCGTTTCTCGCCCCGCCCGCTGCGCCAGCCGTTTAAACGGATCCATTGCCTCATAATCAACACCAACGCCCGTATAAGTCATCTTCTCGGCCATAGATGTTGATCCTCCTTCCTGATTGGATAGAAGATATTATAAATTAATTTGACGTTTCTCGCTTATCTTACCAATAATGACGAATGTTTTAAACAGTGTAAGGTGGATCGAAATGTTGCGATGGTGATAAAATAGTGGAAAGGACTAATGAAAATTGAAAATTTTGATCTCATTCCCATGGTTCCGTAGTAGAGGCATGACCTTAATGGAAGAAATTCTTTAAATCTTCCTCCGTTGGATAACAATCTCGGCCATAGCCCGTGACGCTTTTGGCAGCAACCTTTGTAGCAAACAGGGCGCTTTCCTCAAGAGACTTCCCTAAGAACAGGCCTGCTATAAACCCGGCGTTGTAAACATCGCCCGCTCCAGTATTGTCCACCACCTCGACCGGAATGGCAGGAACTCCGAAATCTTTTTCTTTCGAGAAAACATGGGATCCTTTACTGCCCTTTTTGCAAACCAGAATGGAAGGCCCCATCTCCATCAAAGACTTTGCCCCATCAAAGAGATCGCGATCTGTCAAGATCCTGATCTCTTTTTCGGTCAGAAAAAGGATGGTGCTCCGCTCAATGAGGGGGCGAATCTTATCCAAACCCTTTCTTGCATAAATCTCCCCAGGGTCTAGAGAGACCCTCATCGAACCATCGATCCAATTGAGTAAAGCCTTTTGTGCCTCAAAGGGAGGTTCTCCGATGAAAGAGGAGAGGTGGATCCAGGAAATATCTTTAAGCTCGCCCAACTTAATCTCGTCGAACTTAAGGGTACTGTTTGCATTGCCCGATACGAATAGGAACCGATCCTGATGTCGATCTAGAACGACCAGACAGACACCGCTCTTCCCGCCTCTGCAAATCAAATTCGTTTGGGCCGGCTTCAGATTTTCGAATAAAAAATCACCTTCTACATCTTCGCCCACTTTCCCAATGAATTTTGCCGACAATCCCATCCGGGCCAAAGCCGCGATTGTGTTTGCTGCCGAGCCTCCTCCGCTCCTCGATTTCAAAGTTCCCAAACGATTCAACGGATTTAATAAAGACTGAAACTCCTCGCCAGACCCAAATAATTCCTTCCCCGGCTCTAACCTGAAATGACTCGTGGAGATCGTTCTGAGGTCGTCCACTTCATAAATGAGGTCAAGATTGAGGGCACCAAAACCGACAATAAATTTATTCGTAGAGACGTAATCCATAAAAACGATTAATCCCCCCACCCCCCTTTAGTGAAGTCGGTACGACTCGAGACCGAGGGAGACAAGGAGGAATTATAGATGAATCCATCGATTTACAAATAGAATAAAACAATTGGGAATTCAATAGGAATCTAGGAACTACAGGAATTTGGGGTTGAGGAATTTAGGAATGATGCATTGAGAATTTACAATTTCTTGATTCCAGAATTCGTGATTGCTTATTATTAGATAAAAAAAGGCGGTGATTTCGACCATTGAAATCACCGCCCTCCAACAAATGAAGGAGGCTGGGACTGGAGAGTTATATCTTTCTTGAATGATTCAAAGGGGGAAAAACCTCTTAAACCCATTTAAATAGTTTGGCAAAGAAATAAGAGATTGAAAACAAGTTGGTGAAAACTAGGGCCCAGATCATCACTCTTTCAACATTGATCTCGATCCTTCTAATCTCTTTTCCTGTTTCAATACCGAGTGTCTGATTTTGGTTCATTTTATGCTCCGCTTTCCACGGATTGGACGGGCCGCACGTTTTTGTGCAGCAGGCTAATTTCCAATCTAATATTCAAGACGATTTTTCACGAGC
>CAYMJV010000265.1:0-2768 GCA_964390545.1 uncultured Syntrophaceae bacterium | reverse complement strand
GTTTGGACTAAAAAGGCCTGGATTAATTGTGGGAATATTCCTTGTTGATCTCTTCTAAGACCGACATCAACGATTCTGGGATGAGGAACTCTTCAGGGTAGGTAAAGGTCTGAAAAGAAAGCGTTTCAGTATATGGTCTTATGGCCCCATCAGACTTGAAGGACTGCTCGTTTTCGATTAATCGAGTCAATCTTTTTAATAGAGCCTGGGATCCGGCTTGGTCCGTCTCAGGAAGCAAGATTCCAAAATTACCATTCTCTCTTCCCACCAGATCTTCTTCCCGCGTGTAGGTCCTCACAAGTCTCGCTAATTCTTGACAGAAAAGCTCAAACCGTTCACCCATCATGGCTTCAGCGGGTAATCTAATCAAAAGGAGGGAAAGTGGGTGCTGATGCCTTTTCGCCCTTTTTAGCTCCTGTCGAAGGCACTTTCTGAAATGGGTGGGATTAAAAATGGGCTGTTGAATCTGAATCGCAACCGGATCGAGAAGCGACTGTTTTTCGGCTTCTTGCTTCCTAAGAATGAGGTTCCTTTGCCTTATCCCTTTCCGAATATGGACGAGAATCCTGTCAGGTGGATAAGGCTTGAAGATGAGGTCATCGAGGCCGATTTCAAATAGAGCCTCATAAGTGGTTTTATCGATGTCGGCATGGGTCACCATGATAATGTAGGTCTCCGGGGATCGGTGCTTTAGCCATTGAATCATACGGCAGATATCTTCGAACGGAGAAATGTATTCAGTAATAAAAACAGCACATTGTTCCAGGGAACATTTTCGAAATGCTTCGTCCAGGTTGTGGGCTGTTTCGACTACGTAGTTTTGCCCTTCCAAAATTGTACGGTAGGTAGTGAGAAGGCTTTTATAAGGGTCTAGGAGCAGGATCAAATTATCTGACATAGCAGTAGAAACCTTGCAAATTTTTTGCCAATATTAAGCGATACTTAGCTTATTTTTTGGAGTTTTGATGTTATATTTCCTCATCCGGCTCATTAGCATTTTTCTAGTAATTCCAAGAAGTTTTGCCGTTTTCTCCTGATTCCAGTCACTCTCCTTTAACTTGCTGAGTATCCATCTTCTCTCCAGATCCGAGATCATCCTCGTTAAGGAGACCTTTCCTATCTTCTCCCCGGAGGGTTCTTCTTCAGCAGATAGCAAAAGAGGAGGGAGATCATTCATAGTAATCGTATCTCTTCTACAGAGGACCATCATCTGCTGGATGACATTGGCTAATTCCCGAATATTTCCAGACCAATGTCGGCTCTTCAGATGCTCCACCACTTCCGGCTCAATCCGGATAGGCCTTTTCTCCCCCTGAAATTGTCTAAGGAAGTGGTTGACCAAAAGAGGAATGTCGGAAACGCGCTCTCTCAAGGGAGGGACGGTAATGGGGACGATACTCAACCGATAATAGAGGTCCTCTCGGAAATTTCCCTTGGCGACCTCTTCTTTAAGATTTCGATTGGTCGAAGAAACGATTCGAACATCCACTTTGATAGGCCGGCTATCCCCGACCCTTTCAAATTCTTTATATTCGATGACCTGTAGAAGGGTCTTTTGAAGGTGAAGCGGGACTTCACCGATCTCGTCTAAGACGAGTGTTCCTCCATCGGCCATCTGAAAGCGACCAATCTTGTCCTTGATGGCTCCCGTAAAGGCACCTTTCGTGTGTCCGAAAAGTTCGCTGGTCAGAAGCGTATCGGTCAACGCTCCACAATGGACCGTAACCAGGGGCTTGCCCTTTCTTTGGCTGTTGTAATGAATTGTTTTGGCGATCAGGTCTTTGCCTGTCCCGCTCTCACCCTGGACGAGGATGGTCTGATCCGTCTTGGCCACCTTCCCGACAAGCTCAAAAATCTCCTGCATCTTCGGATGATTCCCAATGATATTCGGGAAGGAATATTTTTCACTTACCTCCTTCCGAAGATGGTCGAGCTCCCTCTCCATCTCCTGGGTCTTAAGCGCCTGCCGGATGATCGCAAAAAACTGTTCCAAATTATTGAAGATCGGTTTTTCAAAAAAGTAGAAGGCGCCCTTCTTCAGTGCGTCAACGGCCATTGAGACGGAGCCATAAGCGGTGATCATGATCACCGGAATTCCAGGATCCATTTTCTTGATCTCAGAGAGGAGTTCCATTCCCGTGAGGTCCGGCATCTTTTCATCGGTAATGACCATATTGATGCCATTGGCTTTTAGCTTCTCTAACGCATCTTTCCCATTTCCTGCGGGAACGACCTGATAGCCTTCATCCTTGAGGATCTGACAAATACCAAAAAGAGAATTGGGATCGTCGTCGACCACCAAAATCGAGGCGCTCAACATCTTCTATGACTCCTTGCGAGGTTTGCTTCGACGCTCAATAGGCAATTCCACGGTGACCGTCGTCCCTTTTCCTTCCAGACTCTCGATTTGGATCTTGCCATGGTGCCTTTCGACAATGACCCTCTTGCAAATCGCCAAACCCAAGCCTGTTCCCCTGGGTTTCGTGGTAAAGAAAGGATGAAACAGAAATTGCAGGTTCTCCTCTTTCATTCCCAACCCATGGTCAACCAAAGTAACCCTCACCCACCCGGGCTTGGGTTCTAATTGAAAGGAGGTTCGGAAGATGAATTCCCCGCCCTCATCCATGGCCTCTAAACCGTTCCTAACGATATTTAACAAGGCTTGCTTGATCTCTTCATAGTTGCCAAAAAACTTTGGAATTTCGGAAGTTAGCTCCGTGGTCACTCTGATCTTTTGAGACAATTCCTCAAACCGATGGGGCATGGTA
>CAYMJV010000264.1:0-2781 GCA_964390545.1 uncultured Syntrophaceae bacterium | reverse complement strand
AGCCACTGATCGTTCGGGGCCTTGGTTCCCAGAAGGGCAAGCCCTCTGGCATAGTCTCTGAGATAGAGGGCGTCCTGGATCACGTAAAACCGAAAGGCTTCCTCATCCAGTGAACCATCGATCAGCCCTCGGATAAAAGGATGTTTTAGAATCCTGTCATAGATATCTTCAATCGAGACCCACAGTGATTCTGTAAATTTCATGTCAACCCCCTGGCAGCCTCGTTACGATCAAGCTATTTACATAGGCAAACACATATCTCCACCAATATAAAGAATATAGATTCATCCCACCTTAACCTAAATTTATTCGGCTTTGCCCAAAGACTTGACCCCACACCCTCACTCCTTTTTCCCTTCCATGCCTGAACGAACCTTCTCGTCGGGGCCTGGAATGATTATCTCAAAGACCGACTCTATGCTTGTGTAGTCGTAATAGCCCAGACGGGCTAACGGGCGGATCTTGAGGATATTTAACTTGCCGTCCGGTTGGATAAACTCATCTTTGATGTGAATGCCAATGACCTGGCCGAAAACGATGTCCACCGTGCCCATCGTGCCGTTACCGGGCAATCGAATGGTCTGATGATAGCGGCATTCAAAATTGACGGGCGATTCCGCGACGCGGGGGGCTCTCACGAGCTTTGAAGGAGCCTTGGTGACACCCGCCAGCTCAAACTCGTCGACCTCGGGGGGCACCTGTTGAGCGGATAGATTGATTGCCCCCCTCAGGTCATAGGTCGCCATGTTATAGACGAACTCCCCACTCTGTTCTGCGTTGACCACACTGTCCTTGCGACGACCGTCGGTCTTCTGATTTGCTGCAAACATCACATAGGGAGGATCGAAGGTAAGGTTTTGGAACTGGCTGAACGGAGCGAGGTTGGCCACCCCGTCGGCCCCTACCGTGGATATCCACCCAATCGGCCGGGGCACGACGCAGGATTTAAAAGGATCGTGTGCCAGTCCATGGTTGTTTTTTTTCGGCTCGTAAAACATGGTTGCATCCTCCTCTGGGGCTAAGTTGAAGTTTATTGTAATGGGTGGTGGGTCTCTTCCGGTTATTTTCCGAGGTACCTTCTCCGGACTTCGTCATCTCCTCGCATCTCCGCGGCCTTCCCGTGGGCTGCCATTTTTCCGATCTCCATGATATAGCCGCGGTCTGCAATGTTGAGAGCCCCGATCACATTCTGTTCGACCAGGAGTATCGAGATCCCACGCGAACGAAGATCCTTGATCACCCTGAATATTTCCTCCACAATCATTGGAGCCAACCCAAGGGATGGTTCGTCAAGGAGCAACAGCCGGGGTCGAGACATGAGGCTTCTTGAAATGGCGAGCATTTGCTGCTCCCCACCCGAGAGCGTGCCTGCCTTTTGTTTCAATCTCTCCTTTAGAATGGGAAAGAGGTTAAAAATGAAGTCAAAAAGCTCTTGTGCCTCAGCCTTTTTGCTTTTCCGGGTATAACCGCCCAGGAGCAGGTTTTGCATAACCGTAAGGCGCGAAAAAATCTGCCTTCCCTCCGGAACATGGCTGAGACCCATTCGCACGATCTTATGAGGACTGTATCGGGTGATCTCCTGGTCTTGGAACAACACATTCCCTTGGGATGGGTGAAGAACACCCGATATTACCTTCAACAGGGTCGACTTTCCGGCCCCGTTTGCTCCTAAAAGGCAAACAATCTCGCCTGTGCAAACTTCGAGAGTTATCCTCTTAAGCACTCCAATATCCCCGTAGGCGGCATGGAGATCGTTGACCCGAAGCATCATCCCGAATGATTCCTTCCAGCCATGTTCACGTAATCAGAGCCAAGATACGCTTCGATCACTTTCCGGTTACAGGATATTTCATCGCAATTGCCTTCTGCCAACTTCCGGCCAAAATCGAGGACAACAATTTCATCGGCAACGTCCATGACGAGCTTCATGTTGTGTTCGACCAGCAAAATCGTCATCCCTTTCTCTTTCACGGCCAGCAGAAGTTTTTTAAAATCCTCTACCTCTGCGTCATTGAGCCCAGAGGCTGGCTCGTCGAGTAACAGCATCTCAGGTTCCGCCATCAGTGCACGCGCAATTTCAAGCAACCGCTGGTTCCCGAAGGGCAAGCTAGAGGGTGAGGTATCACCCGTTGCCCGTTCCAACCCTACAAATCTGAGCTTTTCATAGGCCGTTTCCCGCACAATACGATCTTGATGATGGATGATACCCCTCAAAAAAAGGGACTTCACAAACGAGGGCTTCAATTTCAAATGAGCGCCTATCATCAAGTTATCCAGAACGTTCGCGTTGTTGGCTTTAAACAGCCGAACGAGTTGAAATGTCCGGGAAAGACCCTGGACAGCAATTTCATGTGGTCTCAATCTCGTGAGATCTTTTCCTCGGTAATACACATGACCGCTATCGGGAGAGAGAATGCCGCTGATGACATTGAGAAGCGTGGTCTTTCCTGCCCCATTTGGCCCGATCAAGGCCTTGATGTGACCGCGCTCGATTCCAAAACTGACATCGAGGAGCGCCGTCAGGCCTGAGAAGCTTTTGGTTATGTTGTCTACCCAAAGTAAATGCTTCCCATCCACCCGGCTATTTCTGATTGCCTCATCGTGCATTCTGACGCACTCCTAAACCCGATCCTCGAGACCGTTATGGTTCCGTTCCCGAAGAAGGAGGATTCAATAGGTACTTGGATCCCAGCAACCGATCCTTTACGTTTGTTAGAATACCAAGCAGCCCCTTTGGCATGAAGATCAGTACCAGAATCAATATCAATCCGTGGAAAAACA
>CAYMJV010000263.1:0-2803 GCA_964390545.1 uncultured Syntrophaceae bacterium | reverse complement strand
CCCATCGTGGATATTGAACGTCTTCTTCGAAGAAGGTGTGAGAGTAATTTCCTTTCTTAGGGAAATATTTTTGGACTTTTATGAAAAACGATTCCACTTTTTTACCAAACCAAAACATTGCTGATTCGGAATTAGTTAGTATCTTCAAGGAAGTACAAGAAACTTAAAACTTGGTATCAAAAATGCAGAAAATTCCAATCACATATTCTCAACATCTCATGAGTAGAGCCGGCCCAAAAGGCAATAGTTAAAGCATAATAATTGCAATAGGTTAATTAGAAAATTCGCAAATATAATCCTGTTTTCTAACTCATTGCCGAACTTTTTAGCCTGCTCCTTGTCAGATTCTAGTCTCATCGGTCTTGAAAATTTCGGGCGCAAAGTTAAGAATTAAATAAGATACACAGCACACAGAGTGTCGACATATGGTGGCTTACGAATTTTACTGGCGGGATATGTCAGGTAATGAGCATTTGTTGGGAATACTGCCAGAGAGACGAAAAAAACAAGAAAGGATCACAGAGGAATCCATTATCAACTGGGGGAGAAGAGTTGTCATCGATAATTCAAGTGTCAAAGATATCTTTTTCACGCAGATACAAATAGATTGAGGCGAAAGGCCGCAGTTTCTTAAATTACTAAGGAGTCCATAATTGATTAGACACATTCTTCCAAAAATCTCCCCTAACCCCTCTTTGCCAAAGAGGGGGAATCCCTCCCTTTTGTAAAGGGAGGGAAGGAGGGATTAAGTCTCCAGTGTCCATATGATTATGGACTGATTAGTAAATGCAGAAAATTTATTTCTTCAAAGCTTTTAGAATATAGATCTTATATTCAACAATAAATCTTCTTCACCCTTTCATTTTTCCTCACAGAGATCTGCCATTCATACTCCTAGATTCTTTTTTCCGGCTTGAGTTTCAAAAATTGGTAGCGATCGCCAGACCGGACCGTAATGCCGCGCACTTCAATCCCTTGCAGAACACCCAGAGGAACCTCTACACCAGGTTTACCAAGGGCCCAAACCTTACGGTAAAAATCAGCAAGCCCACCCACTGCGTTTTTGTTGACGGTAAGGATGAGGTCTCCAGGTTTAATGCCCGCTTTTTCAGCGGGGCCTCCGGGCGTCACTTGGGTGACGAAAACACGTCCGTGAGCCTCTTCAGCGTTAATCCCCAGCCAAGGCCTGGGTGCTTTGCTCGATCGACCCAGGGTCTTTAGATCAGCTAGAATGGGACCGAGGAGATCAATTGGGACAAACACATTGGAAGGGATGGAGGCCAATCCTGGAATTATCGTTTGTGTAAAAAGGGATCCAATTCCCAAAAGTTTGCCATCCTGACCTATCAGGGCTGCGCCTCCAAAATTGGCATAAGCAGGGGCGGTAAAAATAGCGTCTTCGAGAAGATATTCCCAGTATCCAGTAAATTCTTTCCGGCTGATCACCCGGGCCACTTGAACCGCGTCTGCTCCTCCGTGTCCAGCTACCAAAACTGGATCGCCTTCTTTTACTTCTGACGATTTGCCTATTTTCATGGGAACTACATTGAGGGGTTTTTCTGTCTTTATGAGACCAAAGCCAGTTGTATGATCGTAACCAACAAAAGTGGCGGTAACAGGTGTTTCTTCTAATCCAATCACCTCAATGTTCTCGGCCTCTGCAATGAGATAGCCGATCGTAAGGATATATCCTTTTTTATCAATGACCACCCCGTTTCCTTCTCGTTCTGTCCCGAGGGTTGATGCTGTATGGGCATCCTTTGGAATTACCGCCCGAACCTGAACAACGGCTTTGAGTATCTCCTCTGCCGTCTGAGCTGCGTGGGCAGGAAGATTGAACGCAAGTAATACCGAAATAAGGATTGCCAGGCAACTTTTTTTCATGAGCCACCCCCTCAAATAAATTATGGCTTATATTCAGAGGACAGGCAATCTTTTTATCCTTCGTTTCCTCTGAAGAGGGCTATCCTCCTTCTTTTTTAGGAATCTCATACAGATTTTATCGGAGTTTACCTGATAAAACGCAGAGCGCCAAAAAGATTCTGAGTGGGTGTGTTTTTCCTTGCGCCAACTGATGTTTCTTGTTAAAATCCCGTTTGAATTATTGCGGCAAAGATTTGACGATGAAGGATACGGTTATTGACGAGAAGTATATGAAGATGGCTATTAAGGAGGCAGGACAGGCTGCACGGAGCGGAGAAGTTCCGGTGGGGGCCGTTTTAGTGAAAGGGCATCGGGTGCTCGCAGAGGACCATAACCAATGCATTAAACAAAGCGATCCCACTGCCCATGCGGAAGTACTCGTCCTTCGAAAAGCAGGAGAAGTATTAGGAAATTATCGATTGAATGATACGGTCATGTACGTGACAACGGAACCGTGTCCAATGTGTCTCTCTGCAATGATTCATGCAAGAGTTTCACGATTGGTATTTGGAACCTTAGAACCTAAGTTCGGTGCGGTGGAATCAAGATTTAGTTTGTTGAGAGAGAATGGACTAAATCACCATGTTGAAGTCACTGGAGGCATTCTCGAAAAGGAGTGCACCGAGATTCTGAGGTCTTTTTTTGAAAAGAGAAGAACTTCGAAAAAGACAGTTCAGAGTTAGGTGTTTGGAGAAAAGAATCTTTAAGAGACTTGCTCTGAACTCACTGCCTGGGGCAGGCCCTGAACCTAGCATGGTACAGGGCAGGCAGACAAACGATGAACTAATCAGTGCGAAACAAAGCGTAACCCGGAGAGGTTGCCGAGAGGTTTAAGGCGCCGCTCTCGAAAAGCGGTTCTCCCGAAAGGAGACGTGGGTTC
>CAYMJV010000262.1:0-2810 GCA_964390545.1 uncultured Syntrophaceae bacterium | reverse complement strand
AGAGAGAAAGATGGGAATAAGAGGTAAGCGAAGGATTCCGCTCATCTCGGCCATGGAAGAATCAATCTCTGAAGAGATGGTTGGCGACCACTAACCGCTGAACCTGATTTGATCCTTCGAGAATCTGTGTCACCTTGGCATCGCGCATCATCCGTTCCACGGGATAATCCTTCATATAACCGTATCCCCCGAGGATCTGGACGGCGTCCGTGGTCACTTTCATGGCCACATCCGAAGCATAGAGTTTGGCCATGGTGGAAAGTTTCTCCGCTCCTTCCAGCCCGGCATCCACACGGGTCGCTGCCTGGTAAACAAGGGCCCGAGCAGCTTCGATGTATGTGGCCATATCTGCGATCATAAATTGAATTGCTTGAAAGGAGGAAATAGGTTTCTTAAATTGAATCCTCTCGTTCGCGTAACGAACAGAATAGTCGAGGGCCCCCTGGGCAATCCCTACGGCCTGTGCCCCCATAGCCGGTCCCGCCATGGTAAGCGTATCCCTGGCAATCTTCCATCCTTTGCCCTCCTCTCCCAGACGATTTTGTCCTGGGATTTTGCAGTTTTCGAAGATCACATCGGTCGTCACCGAACCTCTCATCCCTAACGTCTCTTCTTTCGGACCGAAGAGGAGTCCTGGTGTTCCTTCTTCCACGATCAAGGCGGACATTCCTTCGTTCCCTTTTGTAGGTTCGGTGAGAGCAAAGACGGAGTAAAAGTGTGCAATGCTCCCATGGGTGATGAAACATTTACGGCCGTTTAGCAGATAATCCTTTCCCTGTTTTTGAGCCCGGGTCTTGATCGAAGGCGCCTCCAATCCTATTTCTGCTTCATTCAGAGTAAAAGCAACGAGGCTGTTCTTCTCAGAGATCTGGTTGAAGTAACGCCCTTTCTGAGAATCATTGCCTCCTAGCCAGATGGGCAGGATGCCCACCCCCTGAGCGAGAAGTAGAAGGGATGAGGAACCGCTCACCTTCGCAATCTCTTCGATTAAAAGACAGAAGGTAGTGATATCTCCATTCATGCCACCATATTCTTCTGGAAGGAGGATGGAAAGAAATCCCTGTTTCCCAATCGTTTCCATCAGGTCACGGGGAAATTCCCCAATCTCATCGATCTCGGCCGCTCTAGGTTGGATGGTCTTCTGGGCCGTTTTGATGGCGGTCTCTCGAATCATCTGTCGCTCTTTTTCAATTTCTTTCATGAAATATCCTTGCGGGGGAGATGGGCGGGATGTTCGCGTAAAGAATAAATTAATTAAAGCAGGGAGCTTTTGTCAAGGGAAAATTAAGAAGGCTCCCAAAACTGTGATACCCCCTCTTGATTAAACACCTGCCTACCGCAGGTAGGGATTTCAAAAAGAGGATTACAAGGATTCTTCGACTTCTACAGAGATCTCAGTGAGTTCATTAATTCTTTCTCATCATGTGGGTCACGGCCTTCTCCAACCCATCGAGGGTTAGTTCAAACATGGGAAAGATTTCTTGGATGTGCTGAATGGAGGGAGTGTAAGGCCAGTGTTCGGTCAGGACAGGATTGATCCAGACGGAGCGGGGAAAGGTCTTTCCAATAAATTTCAGCCTTTCATAGCTAGGTTTCCCGGACCTCTCCTCCACATAGATGGAGCCATCGGTGGCCATCAATTCATAGGGAGCCATGCTGGCATCCCCCACGATGACGAACCTCGTCTCCGGATCCAGTCGGACCATTTCGTCAACCTTTTGGGGTTTAGAACGCCTTTGGGGATCCTCCCAGAAATAATCGTAGATCGTGTTGTGAAAGAAGAAGGTCTTGAGATCTTTGAATTGGGCGCGGGCATAATTGAAGAGGGTTTGCACCAGATCGATATAAGGATCCATGGACCACCCCCCGTTATCAATGGCCAGGACCACCT
The DNA here is from genome assembly GCA_964390545.1 of uncultured Syntrophaceae bacterium. GTDB lineage: Bacteria > Desulfobacterota > BSN033 > BSN033 > UBA1163 > CAYMJV01. The sequence continues at coordinate 919 of CAYMJV010000262.1, read as the reverse complement.
TTAGGCGGTCTTTTAAACTGCGATCGAATACGATCTCAATCTCTCCGCAATTCTTCATCGTTTTGTAAATCGTCTCGTCGATATTGACCGTGTCCTTAGGACCGAAGGGGACCATATTTCTCAATCGCTTTAGAGCCTCTCCCATCTGGGATGCAGTCATCGGACCTTCCTGAGTATAGTCGCGATATCTCCGCTCCATGGCCACCTTCACGGCAGACTTATTTCTGGACACTCCTCCAACCCGCATGCCACCCGGATGATATCCGGAATGTCCAACCGGTGAGGTCCCCCCTGTTCCGATCCACTTGCTTCCACCATGGTGGGCTTCGGTCTGCTCTTTCAATCGGTCAAGGAAATACTGGATGAGTTCCTCTGGGCTCAATTTGGCTAGATCCTTTTCATCGATACCAAGGATATCGGCCAACGTTTTGGGATCTTTTAGCCAATCCTCCAGGAGGGCACGAACGACCTCGGATAACTCGACAAGGCTCGGTTCCTTTAGTTCAACGCCTTGAAAACGGTGGGCAAAAACCTGGTCGTAGAGATCGAAATATTTCTCGCTCTTCACAAGGATGGCCCGGGCCCCGGTGTAAAAATCATCAACCGAGTTGATGAGACCCATGCTCAGGGCCTTTTGAAGCCTTAGGAAGGAAGTAGGAGATACGGGGATCCCTACTTTTTTCAAAAGATAAAAGAAGTCGACGAACATAGCTCTTTCTGTGTTGTCATTCTGAGATGCCGATAGGCGACGAAGAATCTAATCAATCTAACAAACCCCATGGATTCTTCGCTTCGCTCAGAATGACAAAGTGTGAAAGGTTCAACTATATCCTGAATCTCGACACGGCGTTCTGGGCGACACCGTAATCCGGGCTCTTTTTAAAGAGGACACCCAAGTAGGGAACCTCCCCCTTGACCA
>CAYMJV010000261.1:0-2820 GCA_964390545.1 uncultured Syntrophaceae bacterium | reverse complement strand
GACTTTCCACCCTTCAGGCCGCCCAGTGAGGCCAACAGCCTTCTCTTAAGAGTGACCCGGGGTTGCCCGTGGAACCGGTGCACGTTCTGCTCTATGTATAAAGCGACCAAGTTTGAGATCAGAGATATTGAAGAGATTAAGGCGGACATCGAACTGGCAAAAGAACTCTATGGAGATAGGGTCGGCACTGTTTTTATTGGCGACTCCAATAGTCTGACAATCAAGACAGATATACTGGTCGAGGTTCTAAAATCCCTTTATTCCTCTTTTCCGCATCTGGAAAGGGTGACCAGTTATGCCAGAGCGAAGACGTTGGCCAAGAAACCATTAGAGGATCTGGAAAGGATCCGCCAGGCAGGTTTAACGAGGCTCCATGTGGGTCTTGAGACCGGAGATCGAGATCTCCTGAAGGAAATTGAGAAGGGGGCCACTCCTGAGGAGATGGTCGAAGCCGGAAGGAAATCGAAGAAAGCAGGATTCGAATATTCCTTATATGTCCTGCTGGGAATTGGCGGTGAGGAAAAATGGGAGAGCCATGCGAAAGGCACCGCAGAGGTACTGAATCAGATTGATCCACACTTTATCAGAGTTCGGACGTTCATCCCCCAACCGAATTCCCGCTTGTATGAGGCCACGGAAGAAGGTCGTTTCCATATGCCATCTCCTGAAACAATCCTGAAAGAAACAAAACTTCTTTTAGAGGAACTTCAAGTCACCTCTCAATTCTTAAGTGACCATATTTCCAATCTCCTTCCCCTCCACGGCAGGCTCCCTGAAGACAAGGGGAGAATGATCCAGATGATTGATGAAGCCCTGAGAGAATTGGAGAAAGATGAGAGGTTAAGGGAGGAGATGGAAATGAGAAGACATCTGACCAACCTGTGATACGAATGAACCGAATGACAACGAATTAAACGAATATTCGTGAAATTCGCTATCATTCGTGAAATTCGTCAAAATTCACTTGGAGCCGCAGGTGGAGCAGCTCGTTGCGGCACAGCTTCCGCAGGATGAACTTGCAGTGCTCTTGAACTTTCCCCCGCTGGAGAAAGCAAAAGCTGACATCATCCGGTTGACCTTTTTGCTTTTACACTTGGGACATACGATCTTTTCAGAAGAATTGAAGACCAGTTTTTCAAATTCATGCTCACATTGGCTGCAGTGATATTCAAAGATGGGCATCTCCGGCACTCCTTTCCCGAAGGGAAAAATCAGCGAATTACACGAACAAGAACGAATTACGCGAATAATACCGAGTTCAGTAACGAATATTCGTGTCATTCGTTGTCATTCGTTACATTCGTCATTGGTTTAAATCATAACATTTTTTTGATCTGATCGGCAAGAAATCGGCATCTGGCAGTGGTCTTTACCTCTCCCTCCTCTTTTAATTCTGAGGAGACCCTATGGCAGACCTCCTCTGCCTTTCTCAAATAATCCTTTTTCAATTTCTTGTTCAGTCTGAGATGAACCAGTTTTGCAAAAAAAGACATAGTCTTTGAATAGGCATTTTCATAATAGGCCTTCATCCCGAGGCTGAAGTTCATAAAGAATTGGAGTTCATGGTCGGAAGGTTCCATCTTAAAGGCTTTCGAGAAATAGAGGGAGGCGAGGTCATAATGTCCGCTATGCAGATAACTTCGACCAGCCAGGGAATAAGCGTCGAGCAATCCCTTTTTAAACATGAGGCTAAAAATCTCTTTGGCCTTCCTATCACCATAGACTCTCTGGAGAAGAGGCTGATGTTCCAAAAGGAAGCGGACGAGGTAGGGGTTTTTAGAGTTCTTTTTAAAGAAATCGATCAGTTGTTCTACGGCGTCCTTGAAGAGAGACTGGGTTTCCTCCATACCCTCCTGGACACCCTGTTTAGCCCGGGAGATGATTCGCTCAAATTGTCGAAGGTAGTCCCTTTCATACTCATAGGCGGTTTTACCCATCTTCGATTTGAACTGGAGGTACGTGGGGCGGTAGACCTCCATCTGGTAAATATTTTCTCTCAGCTTCATGGCCTCATGGAAAATGGAGCCGGTGGCGAGATCGAGAAGCCATTCATTCCTGTGAACCGGCCCTTTCGCACCGACTCGGAAAAGAGAGTGGCTTTGCTCTTTCAGGTTGTAGAGAAGGCTTTGGCCCCTGTCATCGACCCAATTCCCGATATCTGAGAAGCGGAGCTTTCCCTCCTTGTATTTTTTAAAAATCTCCTGGAAAGCGGCTTCTGCTAGAAGAAGCCTCCTGACCATTTCCAATAGGTCCCTATTTCGATTCTTAATGATTTCTTTTTTCATTCACCCTGTTCCAATTTGGAACTAATACAAACGCGTTTTGCTCCATGACGATTCTGTAGGGCATGATCCCCGATCATGCCATCTGCGGTGCGTTCGGGGAACGCACCCTACAGATTATGTAAAATCATTTATTGCGTTTGTATTAATATACCAGGTCTTTTCAATTTTGTGAAGGGGCCAAAAATCAACATATCAAAGTAAGATGGAACCAATATTCGTATTGACGTTATGGGTGAAAAAGGGATATATAGTTGTATTATTTCTTTGCCCCTTTGTCTCTTGGGAATACGATGGGGTGAAAGGATGAGGAGCGTAAGATGGCCATTCGAACGGTAAATCAGATTGAATTGAAAGGAAAGAGGGTATTCATCCGCGTCGATTTCAACGTGCCCCTGAACGAAAAAAATGAGATCACAGATGATACCCGGATCGTGGAATCTCTTCCGACGGTTCGATCGGTAATCGAGGGAGGCGGCAAATCCATCCTGGCCTCCCACCTGGGAAGACCCAAAGGGAAGAGGGATCCTAAGTATAG
>CAYMJV010000260.1:0-2830 GCA_964390545.1 uncultured Syntrophaceae bacterium | reverse complement strand
GGTGGAGATGCCCCTCCTGGTCGTCCTGGCCAAGATGGAGATGAATGGGGTGAAGATCGATATCGACCTCCTCAACGAATTTTCGAAAGAGATGGAGATTCAACTACAGCAGAAGGAGGAGCGCATCTATATCCTCGCCGGAGAGGTCTTCAATATCAATTCTTCCCAGCAGCTGGGGAAGATCCTCTTCGATAAATTGAAACTCCCTGTGATCAAGAAGACCAAAACCGGCTATTCCACGGATGTGGATGTCCTGACCAGGCTGTCCCTTCAGCATGAGCTTCCCCAGGAGATCCTGGCTTACCGCAATCTGAGCAAACTCAAATCGACTTACATCGATGCCCTTCCCAGGCTGGTTCATCCAAAGACCGGACGGATCCACACGTCTTACAACCAAACGGTCACTGCCACTGGAAGGCTTTCCTCGAGCGATCCCAACCTGCAGAACATTCCCATCCGCACCGATGAGGGAAGCCGGATCCGTCAGGCCTTCATCCCTGAAAAAGGATGGGGCATTGCCTCCGCAGACTATTCCCAAATCGAATTGCGACTTCTCGCTCACCTCTCCCAGGACGAAACACTGGTCGAGGCGTTCCAGAGAGATGAAGATATCCATGCCCGAACCGCTTCGGAGATCTTCGGCGTTCCCATGGAAAAGGTGACCCCCAGGATGAGAAGGGAAGCCAAGGTGATCAATTTTGGAATCATTTATGGAATGAGCGCCTATGGTCTCGCTCAACAGTTGAATATCGAGCCGAAGATCGCTCAGGCCTATATCGATGAATATTTTAAGAAGGTTCCCGGAGTTCAAGCCCATATCGAAAAAAGTCTCGAGGAGGCCAGGCAGAAGGGATACGTGACCACGCTTCTCCAGAGGCGCCGTTTTCTGCCGGACATTCAATCTCCCACGGCAGCCATCCGCCAGGCTTCGGAGAGGATGGCGATTAACACGCCGTTGCAGGGGACAGCAGCGGATATCATCAAGGTGGCCATGATCCGCATCCAGAACCGGATCGAAGAGCTCCGCCTATCGACAAAGATGATCATGCAGGTTCATGACGAATTGGTCTTTGAAGTACCTGAGGAAGAAACCCAGAAAGCTCTTCCCATGATCCAGAAGGAAATGGAGGGAGTGATGGAGCTCTCTGTCCCGCTCAGGGTCTCCATCCAATCAGGTAAGAATTGGGCGGAAGTACATTAACCCCTCACCCCATCCCTCTCCCCAGCGGGGAGAGGGCTTCGTCGTAAGCTCAGCCGAACGGGAGGGTGAGGGGAGTTCGGAACGGGGAATGCGGAGTGCGGAGTTAAATCTAAGATTGGAAAAAGAATAAGAAATTAATTCCGAAATCCGAAATTGAACAAACGGAGATATCGATGAAAAGAACAATACTCTTTATCTTGGTCGGAATGATCACCCTGCCCTTCGTTGCTGGGGGCCAGGAAATCTATCAATGGGTAGACGAGAAGGGAACGGTGCATTTCACCGATGAAATCAGTCAGATTCCTGAAAAATATCAGGATCAGGTGAAAAAGAAAAAGATCCCTAACGAACCTACTCCCTCTTCCCCCATTAAATCACCCAGAGACAAACCCCGTCCCGCGCCGGACGCTGCGGACGTTGAGAAAAAGGACATCCTGGGACGGGGAGAGGATTGGTGGCGTGATCAGGCAATGGAATGGAAACAGAAGTTGACCAAAGCCCAGAAAGATTATGCGGCTGCCCAGACAGCTGTAAAAGCGAAAGAGAAGGAGCTGGAGGACGCAAAATTCAAACCTAAAAGCTTCCAACGAAAATTGCAAGATGAAGTAAAGGGTTTGGAAGAAAAGGCGAATGCCCAGAAGAACCAGGTGGATGAAGCAAAAAATATGCTGGAAAAAGTCCTGCCCGGGCAGGCAGAAGAATATCGGGCCGACCCGAACTGGGTGAGAGTTGAATAAAAAATTGCGGATTGGGCACTGCGGATTGCACACACACCCCGTCCTCTTTTCCGTTCCAAGCAGTTCATAACGAAAATTATTTGGGTCTTTTCCAGAAAGGACCGGCCTTTCCGATCCCTACCATGGTCGCTACCATCTCCCGGGCGTATTCACGACTTTTGGAAACCCAATTCAGATCCATGCGCCTTCGGAAGTAGGGTCCTGAAAAGAGCTTCACGAGATCCAGGAGCGGGATGATCCCCTCTACCGTAGCGGGATCGAACCTGGCCCAGTTTTTGACGTGCTCTTCCGACCGGAAGAGGTTCATGGTGCTTCAGGCACTGGGAGGGTCCTGGAACCACTTCCAGAAGGGTACAGCTACGTACCCGATCACATCCCTGGGTTCTACCCTCAGAATGACTCCATCCCGAATCTCCACCTGTATCGGCTCTCCGCAATCGAGGCATGGGGCATTGATGCGAACCGTCTTGCCGGGAAAAAGCCAGCAGACCGCCAGCGATTCAAATCCTCACTGGCCAAACCATTTCTGTTGACCATCGATGGTAATACGGTATTGGGTGGGAAGGTTATTAAACGGGGCGAAGGAGGCAATGAGATCCGTATTGGGAAAGAGCCAACCAGGGATCCCGGCAGAAAAAAGCTCGTGAAGTGCCTTTCGCCCCTCCTCCACAGGGACATCCAGTTCGGCTGCGATCTCCGTGTAATGGGGTGCCTGGCCGGTCTCTACCATGCGACTCATGATGATATGGAATATCCTTTCAAGCTTGCTCGGTTCATTCATAGGTTCACCTCCTACCAGTTTGACCCGGGTACCCAGTGGGTACCCGGGGTTATATTTTCACAAGCTGCTGAAAAACGATTTCTACCTTAATAGGTCATTCCTGCGAAAGCA
>CAYMJV010000259.1:0-2832 GCA_964390545.1 uncultured Syntrophaceae bacterium | reverse complement strand
CGTTGATGGAAACTGACGAAATGAATTTTCAGATTCTCCAAAATGCTGCCAATGCCTTGCTGCCAAAGGGGAAATTGATATTTACCACCTTAAACGGTTTGTTTCCTCTGTTTCATTCCGTCAAAGATTTCCTTGATTCAAAAACAAAAGAAGGGAATGCAAAATGCGATAGTCTTTCATTTGATCTGATGACTTTTCGAGAGCATAGCACTGTACATGTTGAAGATGATCTTGGGAACAAAAAAGAACTGCAATGCAACGAAAGGTATTATGTGCCATCCGAAATTACTTGGCTATTAAAGACTCTGAATTTCAAAACTGTCGATATTTATGGAGCGAAGCTTGGCGCTTTCAGTCGAAACGATAAATTATCAACCGAAGATTTTGAAATGCTGATAATAGCGGAAAAACAATGAAATACTAACCAGGGGGTTGAGCGGATAGAGGGATAAGCCCGCTCACCCTTACCGTAATACTCGATTTCAATCGAAAATCTTCAGGTCATTTAGAGGGCGTATCCTAATTCTTTGTAGGTGTTATTAATCAAGGGTTACTCTGGCACTGTATAGCAAATTAAATAGTGGTCAGGCGAATATAATATTGCATTTTATTCTTGTCTTCTCTAAGGCTCGATCTATATCTTTCCTCCAAATGGCTTTCAAGGTATATTCAGTTTAGGTTTTTTCGATGCCATTCTTCTGAAACCGATTCCATCTTACCTTAGTTTCACCCATCGACTCAATAGCCATTCCAAAGCACCTTGTGTCTTTCGCCAACCTTCGATAGCTACTGCGATGATAGTCTCTCTTTTATAGGAGAAGGCTTCGACGTGAGCTCAGCTGAACTGTTGAGGTAGGGGTGATCTTTTGAGATGCTCAGGGTGAGTTCATGTTGAGCCTGTCAAACGACCCCCCTTACCCCCACCCTCTGCCACCAGAGACTGTGTCGCAATGTCATTCTGAGGCGTTAGCCGAAGAATCTCTGGTTTCCAACTTATTGATTCTTTGAGATTCTTCACTTCGTTCAGAATGACAAACAAGCAATTGGCCTCATTGCGACACAGTCTCCCGGGGGAGAGGGAGATCATCGGGGTATTTTCTATGTAATTCAGATTGAAAAAGAGAATAGAATTTGTTATGAATAAAAACCCCGTATCATTTTTAGTCAATGAAGAGGAGGGAAATGATGATTCGTTCTTTTAAAAACCTACGGATGATGATCCTTATTCCCATCATATTCTTGATGGTCTTTCCTAATCCGGTTCTATCCAAATCCGGCAAGATATCGAAGAAAAGCAAACCTCAACAAACCCAACAAACTCAAAAAACAACCCAGGGCGGCCTCCAGTGCGATGCTCAATCCGGTGTCTTGATGGATGCTCTCTCGGGCCAGGTTCTTTTTGAGAAGAATCCAGATTTGAGAATTCCCCCTGCCAGTTTTGGCAAGATTCTCACCCTCTACTTGGCCTTTGATGCAATTCGCGCCGGACAGCTGAAGATGGATGACATGGTGACGGTGAGCGAAAAGGCATGGAGGGCCCAGGGTTCGAAGATGTTCATCAAGGTGGGTGAGAGGGTGAAGGTGGAAGAGCTGCTAAAGGGAATTGCTATTTCCTCAGGAAATGATGCCTGCATTGCCCTGGCCGAACATATGACCGGCTCGGAGGAGACCTTCGTCTCGAAGATGAACGAGAAAGCCAGTCTCATCGGGATGAAGAATTCACAGTTTAAGAATTCCCATGGGATGCCTGCAGAGGGACAATACACCACCGCGACGGACATGGTCATCCTGGCGCGGCGCTATATCCAGGACCATCCTGAATCCCTTGCCTTCCACTCAACGACGGAATACGAATACAACAAAATCCGGCAATACAATCGAAACACGCTTCTTCTGAGAAATATCGGGGTCGATGGCTTGAAGACTGGTCACGTCGAGGAGGCGGGTTTTCATCTCCTGGCCACCGCCAAGAGAGATGGCCAGAGGATGATCGCTGTCGTAATGGGTTGTGACAAGCTCAGGAAGAGGGCACAGGAGGCGCAAGCTTTATTGGAGTACGGGTTTAAGAATTTTTCAACTGTGGAAGCTATCAAGAAGGGGGCCTCTTTTGGTCCGGTGAAGGTGAAAAGAGGGAAAGAGAGTAAAATAGCTGTCGTGGCTTCGGAGGAGGGATGGGTGACAGTGCCAAAGGGGAAAGAAAATCAAATCTCCGTCACTCCTGAATTACCGAATGTGGTCACAGCTCCGATCCAGAAAAATCAGATTATTGCAAAAGCCCTTATCCAAAACGAAGGGAAAGTCCTGAGAGAGGTGAACCTCATCTCTCCGGTAGAAATACAGAAGAGCTTCCTTCCCCCCTGGCCCGTAACTCTTGCCATCGGGTTTGGAGTGCTTCTCGTCTTACTGATTGGCTTCTGGTGGGTAAGGATACGAAGAAGAAAACCGAGACCACTCAGATGAAAACCTAATCATAGTCAGCTCTGAATTCGAAACATGGCAGGCTGAGTTGCGGAAATTTGGGAGGGAAGGTTTATTAATGTCAAATGTCAAAACCCAAATTTCAAATCAAATCCAAAGCTCAAATGTCAAACATTGGAGGTTTGAAATTTGACATTCATTTGGCATTTGAACTTTGATATTTGACATTTAAGGGTTCCCAGATGCTTTCCAAACAGATTGTGCAGACAGAAAAGGATATTGAGTTCTCTCTGAATCAGATTTGTGATCAGGTACTTAATAGAAACCCTCAGTTGGCTGGGATGGTTTTAGTGGGGATTCGAACAGGGGGTGTCTTTTTGGCAGAGCGATTAAGGCAAAAAATTCTTCAAAAAA
>CAYMJV010000258.1:0-2836 GCA_964390545.1 uncultured Syntrophaceae bacterium | reverse complement strand
AATTTCACAGTTTCCGATTATTCCCTCTCAGGCAATTATACCCGCGAAGAGATTTCAGGTATTGCCTTACGGGGCCGCGCACATTTTTCAACCCTCGTTTTGAAATTTTACGATTTGAAGGGTTCTTTTCCTGAAAAGGATCTTGCCCAGGTGAATTTAATAGCTAGGTTCACGGGCAAATCGGTCTATGGAGAACATGTGGACGAGACGCACGAGCTCATCTGCCTTCTGAAAAAGGTCGAAAAGAAGTGGCTCTTCAGTAGCCTTGAGGTGATCGAGGTCTTGAAAAGATAGATGGAGCTTTATGGAACCTCGTAAATCTCCGCGGTAAAGGAGACAATGGTCAATACCTCGGTGAAGATATTCATCACGATATCCAAGAAAGACCACTTTGTTTCCACTCTAACCTTTTTGGCAGTTGCTGGAATGATGCTGTCGATAGAATTATCATTCAGTGGAATCAGGCCGAAGAGGATAAACCAGCATCTCTTTTGAGCGACCTTGGACCCTTCCTCTGTACTTGGAGCAAGCTGGGCTTTGCCACCAATCTTCATCGTGATACATCCAACCGTGCTAGTGGCAAATAGCAAAAGGATGAACAAAGCGATCCATCTTTGATTCTTGATCATTTCTCATTCCTCCTTTGACGGGAATATAAGGTGATATTACCTTGTCGGGAAGCCTCATTCAAATTTACACAGTACTTGGAAATCCTGTCAAGAAGAATAAAAGAGAGCTCCGAAAAAGTAGTTAGAAAGAACGGAGAAGTATAATTCCAAAACTTTCGAATGCAGTCCACCTCTCCGTTCTTTGAAAGTTGGAAACACTTTTTCAGAGGTCTCTAAAAGAGGAGCATGATGAATTCTGTGCGTTTAGATCTCATTCAAGAAATCGATCAACTCTGGAATCCCATTTATCCTTACTTGGCCCGGCACATCTTTGAACTTTATGGTCGCAGAGATGGAGACATTGTTGAAATCGGTCCCTTCTGCGGAGTGATCTTTTCCTTGTTTAGAGAGAAGATAGGCCATTCCTTCAGGATGGCTGCCTTTCCTGAAGGGATGGGTCATTTCTTCCGGCAGGAAGCAGAGAAACTGAATTTAGTAGAGCGAATCGAGATTATTGAAACGGATCCCTCTCTGGTTGGCTTGGAGGAGGGTCACTGCGATCTGGCCATTTTCCGTGGAGCCTTTTTCTTTCCCTCTCTCTTTCACGTCGACTTTTCAGCACTCTATAGGATTCTAAGAGGGGGAGGAATAGCACTGTTAGGCGGAGGGTTCGGTAAGTTTACGCCAGAGTTAATGATTGAGAAGATCAAGAGAAGATCCCGAGACCTCAACCTCTCGATCGGAAAAACTGAAATCGATGAGGATCAGTTCATTCAAGACCTCCGGACAAGGAATTTGAAAGGAAGATTTGAATTCCTCACCGAAGGAGGTCTCTGGGTATTGATGAGAAAGTAAAACGGAGCTTAGGATCACTCCACCTTGAATTTTATATCTTTGACCAAGTTACCTTTGACGTCCCGAACCTCTACTTTCCAATCCCCTTTCATTCCCCCTATGTTCTTGTTAGCAAAAGTCCTCCACTTCGGTCCCGTTTGCAGAGGGAGATTGGTCTTCAACATCTCCTTCTCGCCATGGAACCAAACGAAGGAGATTTCAGTATCTTTAGGTATTTCAGTCGCTTCCAAGAAGCAGTAGACTTTCTCTGTCGTTGCCGGAAAGGTCTCGGCCACACCCACCGGTTCCCTGTTTTCTACCCCTGTTCCAACTACGAACCGGGCAATCACAAATTCCTTTTCCTGGCCAGAAACAGGGAGGCTAATAACCAGAATGACCATGATGAATAAGATGGAGAGAACGATCCCTTTTTTCATCTTATTTCCTCCTTTCTCAGATTGTTGACTCGATGATACCATAAATTTCTTCCTTTGAATCGAAAAATTATACAGGATCAGATGGAGGCAGCCCCTTTTTTGCCCAGCTCATAAGCCTCTTTCTTAACCTTCTCATTCTTTTCAATCTCTCCCTTTTCCGTGGCCGAGGCTTGAACAAGACCCAGCCACTTGATCCCAGCGAATTGACAGGTGGTCTTGAAGCTGTGGACAATGGGGTTGGCTGTCGAGACATCGGGATCTCCGCAGACCGTGATCAGGCCAATCCTCTTTTTTTTCATTATGGGAGAGTAGGTTTTGTGCAAAACCCATTGAGCATCAAAAAAGACACACCAGCGGTCGAGGTAAGCTTTCATCTGGGAAGTCATGGCCCAAAAATAAACCGGCCCACTGTGGATGACGGTATCTGCCGCGAGAATCTTCTGCTGGATTTCCTTCATGTCGTCTTTGATGGCGCAGACCCCGGCCTCATTGCATTTTCCACAGTCTAAACATCCAGCAATCTTTTTCCGGCTCAAGATGATCTTCTCCGTTTCGGCCCCTCCATCTCGAGCTCCGGCTAGGGCTTGGTCTAAGAGAACGTCGCTATTTCCTCCTATTCGAGGGCTTCCCAGAATTCCAAGAATTTTCATTTTTCTCCTCCTCATTTAAAATCATCTGGAAATTAGATGTCCTAAAAGTTATGTTAAATACATCTCTTTTCAGAGTCAATCACATTTTCCATTGAAAAGGAGAGAGAATGGAGGAGAAAAAGAGATTAGCCGTCGTCATTGACCATTGGATTGAGCATAATCAGAGCCATATGGGTGAGTACAAGAAGTGGGCTCAAAAAGCGAGCACTCTGAACCTAGGAGGGGTGCAAACTGAAATCGAGGAGGCGATTGGGAAGCTCTCCTTGGTCAATCATCACTTAGAAAGGGCCATGAAAGCGTTAACCTC
>CAYMJV010000257.1:0-2840 GCA_964390545.1 uncultured Syntrophaceae bacterium | reverse complement strand
ATATCATTTCTAAGAATTCTCGAATCTATCCCAGTGAGACAGCCTTTGTGGAGTTAAAACCCGTTACCAAGGTGAGAAAAGAGATTTCGTGGAACCGATTTGAAGAAAGAGTAACCAAGCTCGCAAATTCACTCAGGGATATGGGAGTTAATCGAGGGGACCGGGTGCTCTTGTTTGGTCGAAACTCGATCCATTGGCTTGAGGTCTATTTTGCTGTTTTGAAAACGGGCGCTTGGATCGCTCCCCTCAACTACAGGTTTACGAATGAGGATATTCTGTATTGTGCCAAGGTCAGTCAGCCAGTAGTTTGCTTTTGTGACGAGGAATTTGCTGAAAGAATGATGACCCTTCAACCAAACTTACCTACGATCAAAAGATCTATCTCCATAGGAGAGAAGGCCTTTGAAGGCTTGGAGACCATGGAGAGTATCATCGAGCGAAGCTCTTCCAGATCTTTCGAGGTAGAGTTAAAAGACGAGGACGCCTGCGGGCTTTATTTCACCTCCGGCACGACCGGCGCCCCCAAGCCCATTCTCCTTACCCAGAAGAACCTGTTCTGTAGTGGTGTGACTGAAGCGACGAATCACCTCTGGAAACATGAGGACAGTCTTCTGATGATCCCCCCTCTTTATCATTCAGCCATCGGACATCTATTTGGCCCCATGATCGTGGGCGCCCGAAGTGTCCTCCTTACCGAGGCGGTCACCCCGCATTCCATCTTCGAAGCGATGTCCAAGGAACGGATCTCTGTGGTATTCTTGCTCGTCCCGTGGACAATGGATATCCTTGGGGCCCTCGATCGAGGTGAACTGCGATTAAAAGATTATAACTTCAGTTGGTGGCACCTGATGCATATGGGAGCACAACCTATCCCCGCGATCCTCATTCAAAGGTGGAAGACCTATTTCCCGGAGATGCAATATGATACGTGCTACGGACTGACAGAAGGTTCAGGACCCGGCGTGGTCGATCTTGGAATTGGAAATGAAAGGAAGGTCAGCGCGATAGGGAAACCGAGTTTGATGTGGGACCTCCGTATCGTCGATGATCGTGATGAGGATGTCCCTCAAGGACAGGTGGGCGAGATTGTTGTGAAGGGAAATGGCATGATGAAGGAATATTATAAAAACCCGGAATTGACTGCCCAGACCATACGAAAGGGCTGGCTTCATACGGGAGACCTGGGCCGGATGGACGAGGAAGGTTTTGTTTACATTGTCGATCGAAAGAAGGACCTGGTCATCAGTGGCGGGGAGAATATTTATCCGGTTGAAATTGAAGCGGTCATCCTGAAGCATCCCAAGGTCCGGGATGTGGCCGTGATCGGAGCTCCGGATGAGCGATTAGGCGAAGTGGTCACTGCCATCATTGAGCCTAGAGAAGGTGAAAGGTTGACGAAGGAAGAGGTATCCTCTTTTTGTGAGAAAAACCTGCCTCGATATAAACGTCCTCGTACCATCTTTTTTGATCAGATACCCCGTAGTCCTTCCGGAAAAATAGAGAAGCCAAAGTTGAGACAAAAATATGCCAAACCAAAATGAGATTTTAAAGAAAAGAGAGCTGATCGTCATAGAAAAAAGCCTATCCCCATAAGTTGCATGAAAGTTGCACAATCAAGCGGGCAGGCCTCTCATTCCTTTGAGGGATCAGAACCTCTTTAACGCTGAAGCCATGCGATCGAGAGCTTCGGTCAGCGTTTTCCTGGAGCATGCGAAGTTTAAACGGACGAACCCCTCTCCGCCCCTGCCGAATTCCGTCCCATCATTCAGGGCCACCCTAGCCCTCTTCAGGAAAAATTCGGATGGATTCCCGGGGATTCCTGCATTCCTGCAGTCGAGCCAGGCGAGATAAGTCGCTTCCATTTTCGTCATCCGAATGGCAGGAAGTTTTTCCTTGAGATATTGAGCAAGAAAGTCCCGGTTAACTGTTAAGTAGGCGAGGGCTTGGTCCAACCATTCCTGCCCATACTTGTATGCGGCTCGAGCAGCCACATGTCCCATAATGTTGACGCCTGGAATGAGGCCAGAAGAAACGTTCTGCCATATTTTTCGAAGTTCTGGGTTTGGAATAATGGCAAATCCAAAATCGAGCCCTGCGAGGTTGAAGGTTTTGCTCGGAGACAGAAGCGTGACGCTCTGCTTCGCAACTTCGGGCCCTAGCGAGGCAATCGGTAGGTGGCGGTAGCCTGGATAGAGGAGGTCACAGTGGATTTCGTCGGAACAAATAATCACGTTGTGGCGAAGGCAGATATCGGCTATTGCCTCTAATTCTTTGGGTGTGAAGACCCGGCCAACGGGGTTGTGAGGGTTGCAGAGAAGAAAGGTTTTAGTCCGATGGGTGATCCCTCTTTCAAAATTGGAGAAATTAATCTCGTAGGTATCCCCCTTCTGAACCAACGGAGGATCATTGAGAACCCTGCCGTGCAGGACCGGATCCCTTACAAAATGGAAATAGACCGGTGGTTGAATCAGAACCCCATCCCCGGGATCCGAGAAGACGTGATAACTCAAGTTTAAACCTGTTACGAGACCAGGCAAGAAGACGATGTCGTCCTCTCTTATGCTCCATTCATAGAGCCTCTTGAGTCGTTCCTGTATTAGGGTTCGTAACTCCTGAGGCGGCAGGGTATAACCGTAAATGCGGTGATCCACCCTCTGATGAAGCGCCTCAATAATCGGGTCTGCAGAGACAAAATCCATGTCCGCTACCCAGAGTGGAATCACGTCGTCATCATATTTGTTCCACTTCATACTGTCAGTGTTCCTTCGCTCCAGGACTCTATCGAAGTCATATTCCATGCGAAACTCCTACCTCGTGTATCTGAAAATAATGATCAGTAA
>CAYMJV010000256.1:0-2857 GCA_964390545.1 uncultured Syntrophaceae bacterium | reverse complement strand
GGCTTTCTTGCCGTCTCCGAATGGGATTACTCCGGCTTCCATGGCTACAGCTAAGCTGGTACCGGTTTCAATGGTGTCTAGACCATAGGCATTACAAAGGCGGACCATTTCGGCTATATTGTCCAGGTTGTCAATGCCGCAATCGGCTCCTAAAGCCCAGTCAGACTCGTACTCTACGCAGGAGGTGTGCTCAGTGCCATCCGGTTTGTACCAAGTATTGGAGCACTGGATAATGCAACCGGGGCTGCAGGCATGGTTGTAAAGTTCCTTGCCCAGACGTTTCTTGTTTCCCTCAAAGATGGCCTCACCGGCTATCTTGGCTGCCCCCTCAAAACGACCATTAGAAAAATTATTAGTTGGCAAGCCTCCTGCCTCGTTCATAACATTGATCAGCGCGGCCGTACCATAGGTATTTAAGGTACCTTTAGGCTTTGTAACATCGTGGGTACGCAAGGCATCAGCCAGTTTCTTGGCCCCCTGTTCAAACAAGGCCTTGTCGGTAATGGTTACTTGGGGGGCACCTTTGCTGTCCGTCACAATGAACTTTAGCCCCTTACTGGCCATGACTGCACCCAAACCACCCCGTCCGGAATAGCGGCTGGGTCGCTTAACGAGATCATTGAATACAATGCCAGAGTTGGCATAGCCGTATTCCCCCGCCACACCGAAGCCAGCAATGGCGATTGTCGCTCCGAACCGCTTGTACACTTTCGGGAAGACCTCGTACAGGTCTTCACCCTTGTACTGGTCTGCAGCGAAGAATTCTACTTTTGGCTTGCCGGCCTTTGCATCCCACGTCAGGTAGGCCATCCAGTACTTGCCTTTCTCTTTAGGCTGACCTTCTACCACCAAGGCTTTAATCTGCATGAAGGCCAGGTGCTGAGCCCAGGGTGAGCCAGCATTGGATTCCTTGATACCCCCTGTCAGCGGCGACTTGGCCCCCACAGAGAGACGGGCTGACGTGGGGGCAGCGGTGCCTGTAACGATGCCTGGGGCAAAGACAAGTTTGTTATTTGGGCCGAGGGCATGGCACAACGGGGGAACCTCGTCGTGGACAAGAGTTGATGTCATTCCACGACCGCCTAGGTTCTTGTAGGCTGCCGGGACCTCTTCAAGACGGTAAGAACGCTCACTCATGTTCATTCGTAGAATCCACATAGTTTCTTCTCCTCCTTTCTTAAGAATTTATTAAATAATATTTTGAAACCAAAACATCCCCATCTATTAAAAAACAAAAGGCAACGTCCACCCTTTAGGGTCGACATTGCCTCCTTTGCAAACACGGCAGGCGTAGGAATTGCTCCCCGCGCCCTAATGCCTATCCCTCCCAAAGGGAGGAGATAGGTCGGAGGTATTTTCTATGAACCCCCCTTGCTTTTCCGTTTCTATTATTACCAATTTTAACTGAAAGTCAATAGATTACTTTTTGATGAGCAGATAATCCGTGAACTCGTTGACACCTCTTTCCTTAATTGATACTATCGCCTGCAAATGAAAAGACTTAGTGCCATCACCGATGTCCCAGGAATTAAAGTCGGGCACTTCAGTGACTTCAAAGCCCTCACCGGTTGCACGGTCCTCCTCTGTGAAGAGGGCGCTACGGGAGGTGTCGATATCCGCGGGACGGCAACCGGGACTCGCCAGATCGATGCCCTTACCCTGCTTCACCTCGTTGATAAGGTTCATGCCATTCTCCTCGCTGGCGGAAGCGCTTTTGGTTTGGATGCGGCAGGAGGAGTGATGGCCTTTCTAGAAGAAAGAAGAAAAGGATTCGACGTGGGTAAGACGAAGATTCCCATTGTACCCACCGCCGTGATTTTCGACTTCGGCATTGGAGACTATCGCGTCCGACCAGATCATGAGATGGGGTACCAGGCCTGCCTCAATGCCTCCGGGAAGGTCGAAGAAGGAAGTGTCGGTGTAGGGACAGGAGCAACAGTAGGAAAACTTTTTGGGGTCGAACGAGCGATGAAGGGTGGCGTGGGCACCGCAAGTATCCAGGGGGTTAAGGGACTCATCGTAGGAGCTCTCGTTGTGGTCAATGCCTTTGGTGACGTGATCAATCCTCGCTCCAATGAAGTGTTAGTGGGAGCGAGGAAATCTAAGAAGAGTTTCCAGTTGGCCAATTCATCCAAGTGGATCAAACAAGGAGTGACTCGAAGACAATTCGGAGCTATCCGCCCATCCGACTCTTCGGCTTTTAACACAACACTCGGGGTCATCGCCACGAATGCCAACCTTTCTAAGAAGGAGGTCCATCAGGTCGCCCAGATTGCCCATTCGGGCTTAGCCAAGATGATATCACCCCTTCACTCTACCTTTGATGGAGATCTCCTTTTTGCCATCTCCTATGGAAAAAAGAAAGCCGATGTGAACACCGTCGGACTTCTTGGGGAGGAAGCCTTAGTAGAATCAGTTGAAAGGGCAGTCACAAAAGCGGACGGGTTCGGCATCATCCCGGCGTATAAGGATATTCCAAAGCACGACAAGACCCCTCACCCCGCCCTCTCCCCCAAGAGACTGTGTCGTAATGAGGGAGATGCCATGTTTGTCATTCTGAACGAAGTGAAGAATCTCATAGAATCAACAAGTTAGAAAACAGAGATTCTTCGGCTAACGCCTCAGAATGACATTACGACACAGTCTCCAAGGGGAGAGGGGAAGGGTGAGGAGAGGAGCAACGCTATGGATCAACAACTCATTAAAAGGGCAGCGGAGGATATCCTAAAGTCTAAGAAGACGATCGCTTTCACAGGAGCAGGCATCTCTGTGGAAAGTGGCATTCCCGATTTCAGGGGGGCTCAAGGACTCTGGCAAAAATACGATCCAGAGGAGTACGCTCATATCCAGGCCTTCT
>CAYMJV010000255.1:0-2858 GCA_964390545.1 uncultured Syntrophaceae bacterium | reverse complement strand
AGCTTTAGCAATCCCTCTCAGATGAATGTTATGCCCCTTCGATCCTGTGAAATACTGGAGGGCAGCCCCGTAGGAATCTTCGTCGACCACACGGATGTCGATCTGGACTCCTCCCTCCACAATGACAGAGGCTTTTGTCTCTCCGGAAGCCAGAACCTCTTTGACCTCAGAGAGATGGGTAAAGGTATGGACTATCTTCTGATGATTGGGGCCCGTGGCAAGGATATCGATGTCCCCAATATTCTCCCGCATCCTTCGAAGGGAACCTGCCCATTCAATTTTTCTCGATCCTGTCTTCTCCCTCAATGTCTCGACAATCCTTCTGGCCAAAGGAAAGGCTATCCCCAAGTTCATCCGTCCTCTGCTTGCTTTCAGGAGTTCTATTCCTCTTCTGATATTTTCGGCTTTTTTCTCCCCCATTCCTGGAAGACCAATCAGAGACCCATTCTCGATAGCCTTCTCCAGTCCAGACAGATTGTTGATCCCGCTCTCCTTGTGGATCATCGCCAGGGTCTTTGGTCCCATCCCTGGAATTTCCATCATGCCGATCAATTCATCGGAGACTCCTTTCTTAATCTCCTCATATTTGGAGATCTTTCCGGTCTTGAGGTACTCGTCAATCTTCTGAGCCATCCCTTCGCCGATTCCCGGAACCTTCTTTAGTCCTCCACTCTGTGCAATCTCCTGAATATCCTGTGTAAGGTCCCCGAGAACGCGCGAGGCCTTTCGATAGGCGTTGATTTTGAAAGGATTTTCATCCTTAAACTCCAGGATGTCAGCCATCTTATCGAAGAGATCTGCGAGCTCTTTATTCTTCATGGCTGCCTACCTCCGTACTGAAGATAGTCTCTGAGACAGATGTGAAAGTTTTCCACTACATCCTTTTTGCTATTCGCGATGAAGATCCGATGCCGGACATGGAAGAGTTCCTCCACCAAGCGCTCCACAGGATAGCGCGTCTTCGATTCCTCTCCATATCTCCTCTCCAATTCCTCCTCAAACATCACGACAAGTTTGTCCTTCATCCGCAACTGGGTATCATTGAAGAGAATGGCCACGTCCGGGAGAAGATCGTCAATTCTCGAAAAGAAGGTTTTCACCTCACCGAGTTCCACCCCCTTGGGAGGAGAGGATTTTACCTCTACATAGACTAATCTTCTGTTCCAAGAGGAGATGACATCATAATCCCCTCCGGAAGGGGTTTTTTTCACATGGACCCCATAGAGGGCAGGAGAAACAAATTCCCTTCTACACATCTCTGCGATGAACCACTCCAGAGTCGGCCCGAAGCTGTAAATTGGGGAGATCCGTGTTCGATATCTACCTGTTCTATCTTTTTGAGTAGCTCCCATTTTATAAAGGAGATCGCAGTATGCCTGGGCGACCTTTGGAGAACAGTAGTGGGTCAACTCCTGAATGCGGAAACGATCTTGGTGTTTGATTATATCCCTGAGGACAAGACGAAAGGAGTACTTTTTCATCATTTCGTAGAATTGATTTTTGTAGGAAAGGGGAAGCTCTGGAGGAAAGAAGAGACGATCCGTGGGATTTTTTCGAAAGACCCTGATCCCTCTCATTTTGAGCATTCCTTCCACAGAGGAGGAATCCTCTATGGATAAGGTCTTGAGAGTTTCGATCTCTTTGGTGAGGCGTTGAACTTTCTTCCTCAGGGATTGGAGCTCTTTGAGAATCTTTTCTGATTCCACTCAGAACCCTCGATAGAGACGGAGGCTCCTGGCTAACTGAATGGCATCCAGGTACTCCTGATGGCTAATCCGACGGCTGATCTCAGCATACTCATGGGCTCGATACTCAGGCCGATATTGGTCCATGATGTTGACATAGGATTGAACGGAGATCTCCTCCGCAATGAACTTCAGAACGGATTCGGAAGAGGCTACCCCCCCGGGCATCACCAGGTGCCGAATCAAAAGCCCTCTTTCGGCAATCCCCCTCGAATTCGTCGTGAGATCCCCAACCTGGCGGTGCATCTCTTTGAGGACTTTTTTGACCACCTCGGGATAGTCCGGAGCATTCGAGTAACGGTTTGAGTATTTTTCGTCCATAAATTTTATATCAGGCATGTAGATGTCCACGATTCCCTCGAGGAGCTGAATCACTTCGATCGATTCATATCCAGAGCAGTTATAAACGATGGGAAGGTGGAGGCCCATCTCAATTGCTTTCGAAAGGGATGCGACGATCTGAGAGGCGTAGTGAGTAGGTGTAACGAAGTTGATATTATGGCACCCCATCTCCTGCAGTTTCATCATAGCCCGTGCCATATCGAAAGGGGTGATCTGCTCCCCCCTGCCCAGATGGCTGATATCATAGTTCTGACAGAAGATACAACGGAGGTTACAGTGGGTCAGGAAGATGGTCCCTGAGCCATGATTCCCGACCAAAGGAGGCTCTTCGCCCAAGTGGGGAAAGGCGCTGGAGACCATCAGTTCTGAGCGAGCCTTACAATATCCGATTTCCCCATCCAGACGGTTGACCCGGCATTCTCTCGGACAGAGCCGACACTCCTTAAGAAACTCCTGGAGAACCTGGACCCTTTGGCTGAGTTCACCTTTCTCAAAAAGCGAAAGATAGGACGGTGTGAAAGCCATATTGGTATTATCAATAAACCACTAAAGCTGTCTTTTGGGTAAGGGCAAAGAGGCCAGTTTAGTATAAGGTCTGAAGGTTTGGGGTGAAAAGAAGACCAATAAGGTAATACCTTACCCAAGCTGGGGTCTTCGCCTCGCCCTGAACCAAAAAGGTTTTTACCCTAATCTAATTATGATGAATTTGTAAAGGGTTGTCATTCCCGTGCTTGCGCGCCGTAGCGCTTCAGCGCGCAGGCGTGAAAACGG
>CAYMJV010000254.1:0-2863 GCA_964390545.1 uncultured Syntrophaceae bacterium | reverse complement strand
TTAGGTTTTCTATCTTCTGTTTTTCTACAATCTTTTCTCCCCATTCATCCTGAACATAGAAAACATCTACAATACGGTTTCCCAGGGTTGAAATTCTTGAAAAAGAGATGTTGCAACCGTGGTCGGTTAAGGCCTGGGTGATCTCGTAGAGGATCCCTAATCGGTCTTCTCCCGTGATTTCAATAATGGTGTAAAAATCTGAGTCCCTATTGTTCACCTTAACCTCTGCCACCACGCTAGGGATAATTTTTTGCTGATTGGGTCTGAATTCCCTTCTTTTGGAAAAGAGCTCCTTCACAGTGATCTTTCCATTCAGAACCTCTTCGACATCCCTCTTGAAATGGTGAAGGCGTCGCTCCACTTCTCCAGTAGGATCTTCGACATAGAATGTATCAAGGGCCACCCCGTTTCCCCACGTATGGATTTGGGCTTCGAGAATATTCAGACGATTCAGAAACATGGAGCCTGCAATCTTCGAAAAAAGCCCATAGCTATCCTTCGTGCAGATGGCGACCTTCGCTAGCCTTCCACTCTCCAATGTCCACCTTACAAAAAGCGATTCTTGTTCAAGGGAAAGTGCCATTTCAATGTGATTGGCCATCTCTCCCCATCCGTAGCATGACAGATATCGGGTTGGAAGATATTCTGCATATTCGGGAATTCCTTTAAGATGTAAGTAATCCATCAATCTCTTTATCGTCTCGTGTTCTTTTTGTGAGACTGACTTGTCTTCCCCTGTCTCAAAGAGATGAGAAGTCTTTAGAAAGAGCTCTAAAAGAAGAGAATCTTTCCAAGAGGTCCAGGCTTCGGGTCCGACCGCCCTAACATCGGCAAAGGTTAGGAGATAGAGCATCTTCAACTGAGTCGAGTTTCTTACGGTATTGGCAAAGTTTGAAACGGTCTGCTCATCGTGGAGGTCTCTCCGGAAGGCGGTCTCCAGCATGAAGAGGTGGTGACTCACCAAGAATCCCATCAGGTCCCTGTCTTCTTTTGGAAGTCCCATCCGGCTGCCGATTTGCCTGACTATTCCCGCTCCGATGATGGAATGATCTCCCTCTGTTCCCTTTCCTATGTCGTGGAGAAGGGCTGTGAGAAGAAGAATCTCGGGTTTCTCCAGTTCCTGGATCAAAGAGGTAAGAAGGGGATAGTCCTTTTGATACACCCCCCTTCTTAACTTTTCTAGTTCTTCCACGGCCAAGAGGGAATGGCTATCAATCGGATGGACATGGTAGAGATCATAGTGGACTTTTCCTTCAATCTCTGAAAATTCAGGGATATAACATGAGAGAAATCCGAGTTCATGCATCTTCCTTAGGATGGTCGCCACACCCTCTGCTCTCCTTAAAATTGAAAGGAAAGTCTGATTGACTCCATCCCTATGCCGGAAACGATCATCGATGAAGGGAAGGGCCTCCATCACAGCCTCTTCGGTCCGAAAATCCATTTTCCCATGGGACACCTGACAGTGTTGAAAGAGGATCATCAACTGGGCAGGTTCCCTCTTGAAGGTCATAGAGTCCAGAAGGGTGAGCTCTCCACGGGCCAATCCGAAATTGGGATCGATCTTCTTCTTTTGAAAGAAGAGGAAGGTCTTTTTAAAGGAGGAGGGTTCATAGAGCACTCGCTCGAGAATATCACAGGCAAAGTTTGAAATCTTCTGGGCGGAGAGATGGTACTGTCTCATCATCTCCTCAATTCCCTTGGCCCCGGGGGAAAAGCCAAGGATCGGTGCGATCTTTTCCTGCCATTCAAACGTGAGATCATCCTGCCTTCTTCCATTTAAGAGATGGAGCTGGTTTCTTAAGGCCCATAGGAATTGGAGGCTTTTATCGAGAATCCGTGAATGATCCGGAAAGAGGATGGAATCCCAGCGATCGGTCTTGTATTTTGCCCTCACAGCCCATCGACCGATCTGAAAATCCCTCAACCCTCCTTCTCCTTCTTTGATATTGGGCTCTAGGACATAAGCAGGATCTTCATATTTCCGGCGACGGAGGTAAAGGTCCTGAGCCAGGGACTCTGCAAATTTCCGGACCTTTCGGTGAAGAACTTTTTTTGAAAAAAGATCATACAGATTGCGGAAGAATTCGTATTCTCCGTCAAGGTAGCGTCCGTCAATCAGGCTTGTCTTGATCTGCAAATCGGATTGGGCCATTTTTACGCATTCGGCGATCGACCTCGAACTGCAGCCCACTTCCAATCCTAAATCCCACAAGGGATAGAGAATCTTTTCGACCAGCGGAGAAAGGTCTGACTGATCGGCAGGAGAATGAAGAAGGAGAAGATCCACATCTGAATAGGGAGCCACTTCAGTCCTACCGTAGCCACCTACTGCCATGAGGCAGATAGAAGGAGAAGGAACACTGGATTGGGCCTTCTGAAAAGCCTTTCTCACCAGACCATCCACCATATCGGAATACTGGCGGAGGAGTTCTCTGGGAGAGAGGGAGGTGACGGTCCCCTGGGCCATCCGGTTCTTTACATCTTTCAGCCCGTTTCTCGTGATGCCTAAATCAAATTGCATCCTTCCCGCGTTCCCCCGTTCTGATTCGGATGACCTCCTCCACCGGTAAGATGAAGATTTTCCCGTCTCCGATCTTTCCTGTTTTGGCAGCCCGCTCAAGGGTCTCGATGACCTGCGGAACGATATCGTCAGGAGTGATCAATTCAATCTTGACCTTGGGGAGGAAATCGATCTTATATTCGGCCCCGCGGTAGACTTCGGTATGCCCTCTCTGCCTTCCAAATCCTTTGACTTCGGTAACCGTCATTCCCTGAACACCGATTTTGGTCAATGCGTTCTTCGCCTCGTCCAGTTTAAAGGGTTTAATAATCGCCTCAATCTTTTTCATGTTACCTCCGA
>CAYMJV010000253.1:0-2866 GCA_964390545.1 uncultured Syntrophaceae bacterium | reverse complement strand
GATGAAGCCCTGTTGTTTCTAAAACAATGTCTCAAACCCCAACTCGACCAGACGACCAGAGGCCGAATGGTGCGTTCCTTTGAAACTCGATGATACTCACCGTAGGAGAGAAGATCCGATGAAAAAGGAAAATATCTTATTTTTGACTTTGCTGATTCTCACGATCTTAGCCTTTCCCTATCAAGTTACTTTCTCAGAGCCATCCGTAGATCGACGGTTTCCAAAAGACATTGCCCAAAGTCCTCTTCCGAAACTCTTGGATTTTGGGAGGGGTATTTGCATCCCCTGCAAGAAAATGGCCCCCATTCTTCAAGAATTGTCAGAGGAGTATAAAGGCAGGGTCATTATTAAAATAATTGAAATTGACGGGGAAAAGGAGCTTACCCGGATAAACCGGATACGCCTTATTCCGACACAAATTTTCTTTGATTCAAAGAACAACGAGGTTTTCCGGCACGAGGGGTTTATGGACAAAGAGCAGATCAAAAAAGTATTCGAAAAGATGGGGGTAAAATAGACGATGGAGACCCTTCTCAATCATCTCTCTCACTCTCTTTCTGAAAACCCTTTTCTTGCTTATCTCGGCGTTTTCATCGGAGGCATCTTCTCCTCTTCAAGTCCTTGCGTCCTGGCCACCATTCCTCTGGTGATCGGATATGTGGGGGGGTACTCAGAAGGAGACCGACGGAAAGCCATTCTTTATTCGTTGACTTTCATCCTTGGCCTCTCCTTAACCTTCACAATCCTGGGTGCCATTGCTTCCCTGGTGGGAGGGCTCTTCGGTGTGATCAGCCGCGCATGGTACTTTATTGTCGGTGGTATTGCTGTTGTTATCGGTCTCCATTTAATCGGGCTCTTTAACTGGAATTTTTCCGTCCCTGTCCATCTTCAACCAAAACAAAAAGGGATATTGGGGGCATTTTTGCTCGGTATCTTCTTCGGTATTGTTTCTTCGCCATGCGCCACTCCCGTGCTCGCGCTCATTTTGACCTTTGTTGCCTCAAAAGGAGAAGTAGCCTATGGGACTTCTTTATTATTTGTTTACGCTCTTGGACACTGCGCCCTGATCTTTTTGGCCGGGACGGCAACTGGCTTTGCTGAAAGTTTCATCAAGTCTAAAGGGATTTCCAACATTACTACCTGGGGGAAAAGGGTTGGAGGAGTTATTGTTGTATTGGTTGGGATTTACCTGTTTTATTTAGGAATCACACTATAAGAGGCGATATGTTACTTAACTCATACAAAATCACACGCACGCTTCCTTGCTTGGCAGATCCGGAGAAAATCCGGGTCATCTCAGAGATATCGGATGAGATCCATGAAGTCTTCCCTTATCTGAATGCGATCTTGAAGGGGTGTATCTATAATCATCCAGCCTTGACCTTGACGATCAAAAAGGACGGAAAATTGTTCACGTTACATGCGCACCATATTACCTTGGCCAAAATTGAAGATGAGAAGGAAGCCGAAGAAATCTTGGACTGGTTGAGAGATCTTATCAACGAAACCTATGAAAAACGAGATCAGATCGAGCCTAACTATTCCATGGCAGCCGAACTCAAGGCGCTTGACATTTTTAAGCTTCTTCCCGGGACAAATTGTAAAAAATGTGGGGAACCGACCTGCCTTGCGTTCGCCGTTAAGCTTGTGGGACGGGACACGGAAATTACAAGATGTGATCCATTGTTTTCCGAAAAATATCAGGGAAAAAAGGACGTGTTGATCGAACTACTTCAAGCTGCCGGGCACGAAATTCCAAGCGAGTTTCTCGATTCTAAAGGAGGGTGAAAAGGACATGAAGGCTAGGATTAAATTCATAGGAATGCCTGAACCTCTTCCGGGCTTCGAAGATAAGAAAGAGATTCAAGTAGATTTTTCTGGGAATACAATAAAGGACCTATTACATCACCTTTCCCTGGGAATTGGACCAAAACAAAAGGAAATCTTTCTAAATGACCAGGGAGAAATCTCGCCGATGTTGTTTGTATGCATTAATGGGAACTCCGTCTCGTATTCAGGTCGTCTTAATGCGAGGCTTCGTGATGACGACTTTGTTGAATTAATCTTTGCTTCGATGGGATGATGATGAAATCTTCTCAGCCAGTTTGGCTGAATTTACCCACCAGCAAGATGAGGGAAAGACTAAATGCTGCTCACAAACTACACTTTGAGGATTGTGCTTTCGGACTGTAATCCTTCGTCTCAGAAGGTAAACGGCATCGCTGATCTCTCTGAAGATATCAGCGAAGTCCTTCCTTATCTCAATACGGCACTTAAAGGGCTCCAGTATTACGCCGAAGAAAAAATCTTAACCGCTAAGAGAGGAGGGAGGTTGATTACGTTCCGGCCTCGGCAGATTGCCCTGACCAAACTCGAGGACGAGAAAGAGGCCACGGCTGTAATGGAAGAACTGAAAAGGATTGTGAATGAAACCTTTGAAAACAGAGGTCACATCGAACCCACTTATACATCCAGACCGATCCCACGGCCCCTGGATATCTTTAAACTCCTTCCCGGTAAGAACTGTAAGGAATGCGGGGAACCCACCTGTATGGCCTTTGCATTAAAATTGGTTAATGACGAAGTGGCGTGGAAGACGTGTCCATTCCTGTTAACAAGGGAATTTGAAACAAACCGCCTTAAATTAACGGAGATTCTACCTGACCCTGCAGAGTAGACGGATGAAATGTGGCCACGAAACTTATAAAACAGTAAACAGGAGGAACCCAAAAATGGCTGAAGAACACGTTGCTCGCAAACTCTCTTTTCTGGATCGGTTTCTGACTTTGTGGATCTTCCTTGCGATGTTCATCGGAGTGGGTTGGGGATACCTTTTCCCTGGAGTGGTCAACTTCTGGGATAAATT
>CAYMJV010000252.1:0-2868 GCA_964390545.1 uncultured Syntrophaceae bacterium | reverse complement strand
CAGTGTTGCTACGGAAGTCTGAAAAAAGCGGACTTTCTCCTGAAAGAGAATGCCTCCTTGCGCAAAGAGGTGAATGCGATTCTCGAGCGTGAGGGTCTCCCATATGAGGGAAAGGTCGAGGTGAAGCATCTCCTCAACGTTCTTCATCAGGAGGTGGGGGTCGAAGCGATCAAGAAGAAGATTGCGAAGACCTTTAAGGGGCTTAAAATTGCCGCTCACTATGGGTGTCATGCGTTGCGGCCAAGCCAGGTCGTCGGGTTCGATAATCCGGTGGATCCCTCCATTTTTGATCAGCTCGTGGAAGCTACCGGTGCTGAGAGCATCTCCTGGCCGATGAGACTGGAATGTTGTGGTGCCCCTCTTTGGGGGATCAATGATGAACTGTCAATGGATCTCACCCTCAAGAAACTGAATGACGGGAAGGAGTCGGGAGCTGAATATCTCTGTGTGGCCTGCCCATACTGCCACCTCCAGTTTGATGCGGTACAGAAGAAGATCATCGCTCAGCGAGGGGTGGACCACTCGCTTCCCTCCATTCTCTATCCCCAGCTTTTGGGTCTGAGTATGGGGATTGATTCTGAGACCCTCGGGCTAAAGATGAATGAGATCCCGATCGTTGAGATCGAACGATTACAAACAGAGCAGGTGGAAATACCAGCACAAAAATAATTTTCATCCTGTTTTTTCAGGAGCGACAAGCGATGGTAGAGCAGAGAGTGGGTTCAGTCATGGTGGTCGGTGGAGGCATTGCCGGCATGCAGACGGCCTTGGATCTGGCCAATTCGGGCTACTATGTGTATCTCGTGGAACGATCCTCCTCCGTCGGTGGGGTCATGTCCCAGTTGGACAAGACCTTCCCCACCAATGACTGCGCCATGTGAATCCTTTCTCCCAAACTGGTCGAGGTCGGCCGGCATCTCAACATTGAACTCCTAACCCTTTCAGAGGTGAAGAGCGTCTCTGGGGAGGAGGGAAATTTTGAAGTCAAAATCG
This sequence comes from uncultured Syntrophaceae bacterium, assembly GCA_964390545.1. Taxonomy (GTDB): domain Bacteria; phylum Desulfobacterota; class BSN033; order BSN033; family UBA1163; genus CAYMJV01. The sequence goes on along the minus strand of CAYMJV010000252.1, from coordinate 1,875 downwards.
TCCAATACCCTCGTTATGTGGACCCGGAGAAATGTATCGCCTGTGGCCTCTGTGCCGAGAAATGCCCTACCAAGGTTGACAATGATTATGATGCAGGTCTCGGCAAGCGAAAGTCCATCCACGTGAAGTATGCGCAGGCAGTTCCGCTGAAGTATGCCATCGATGCCACCAACTGTATCTTTCTCACCAAAGGAAGATGCAAGGTCTGTGAAAAACTCTGCCCCGCCAAGGCCATCAATTTCGAGGATAAAGAAAAAGAATTGACCATCCAGACTGGCGCAATCATCATCTCACCTGGGTGTGAGGTCTTCGATCCGAAGGTCTACAATGTCTACGGCTACCAGCGATCTCCCAATGTCGTTACCAGCCTGGAATTTGAGAGAATGCTTTCTGCCTCTGGTCCCTTCGGTGGACATATGATCCGGCCGTCCGATAAAAAGGAGCCCAAGAAGATCGCCTGGATTCAGTGTGTGGGATCCAGGGATGTCCATGAGGGGGCCAAGGCTTATTGCTCAGCCGTCTGTTGTACCTATGCGATCAAAGAAGCCGTTGTGGCGAAAGAGCATTCGAAGGAACCGCTGGACGCGGCAATCTTCTATATTGATATGCGAACCTACGGTAAGGATTTCGAGAAATACTATAACCGGGCCAGGGAAGAAGCCGGTGTCCGTTTCATCAAATCAAGAATCACCCAGATTCTTCCGGTGAAGAAAACGGGAGACCTCCTCATTCGCTACACGGACGAGACAGGAAGGAGAGTGGAGGAGACATTTGATTTGGTAGTCTTATCCATAGGCATTGGAGTCCCGAAGGATGCCGTGGACCTCGCCAAAAAATTGGATATCCATTTGGACCCCTACGCTTTTGCCTCGACCAGCAGTTTCGAGCCTGTTCGGACTTCAAGACCGGGCATCTTCGTTTGTGGTGCCTTCCAGGCTCCCAAAGATATCCCTACCTCAGTGATCGAGTCCAGCGCCTCTGCGGCTATGGCGGGAAGTCTCTTGGCCAGCCTTCGTGGGTCAATGACCCGAACCAAAGAGGTTCCGGAGGAAATCGATGTCCGTGGGGAATCTCCACGCATCGGGGTATTCGTCTGTCGGTGCGGAACGAACATCGCCGGTGTGTTAGATGTTCCGGGGATCGCCGAGTATGCGAAGACGCTCCCCGGCGTTGTTTATGTGGAGGACAACCTCTTCAGCTGCTCTCAGGACACCCAGGAGAAGATGACGAAGATCATCAAAGAGCAGCGGCTGAACCGGGTCGTCGTGGCGGCCTGCAGTCCTCTCACGCATGAACCTCTCTTTCAGGAGACTGTGACGAATGCAGGGATCAATAAGTACCTCTTCGAGATGGCGAATATTCGAAATCAATGTTCCTGGGTTCATGGCGCCGACAAAGAGGCGGGAACAGAGAAGGCGAAGGACTTGGTTCGCATGGCTCTTGCCAAAGTCTCTCTCTTTGAACCGCTCTCCGAACCGGTGATCACGATTGACCAACATGCTTTGGTCATCGGAGGTGGCATTTCCGGCATGAGTGCTGCAAAGAATCTGGCAGCGCAGGGCTACTCGACCTATCTCATCGAGAAGAGCGATGCCTTAGGAGGGGAGGCCCGAAACCTCTATCAAACTTGGCGGGGCGAGGATGTTCAACAACATATCAACAAGCTCATTCAGGAGGTTCGATCGAACCCGAAGATTGAGGTCTATCTCAACACCGAATTGAAGCAGGTGGAGGGATTTGTGGGTAATTTTAAATCCACGATTCAGACCAATGGAACGGGGAAGGTGTTGGAGCATGGGATCGCCATCATTGCAACCGGGGCTTCAGAGCTGAAGCCAGATCAGCACCTCTACGGTCAGGATCCTCGAGTCCTCA
>CAYMJV010000251.1:0-2879 GCA_964390545.1 uncultured Syntrophaceae bacterium | reverse complement strand
CCGAAGATCATCCAGACAACCAAGAGATTGGTGTGGATGGCTCTGGCTGTATTGAAAGGGAGAAATCCTATGAAGGGATCTGGCCAGATGTATTTAGCAACAAGAAGAAGACCAACAATTACTTGAAGGCCGAAGAAGATTGCTGCGATCACAAAATATTTTAGGGCCACTTTCTGGGATTCGTAAGCCATCTTGTTCCTCCCTCATTTAATTTCAAATTCAAGGTTGCGCCAGCCTGCCGGCAGGCAGGGATTTCAGATTGAAGCCCCTCACCCCCACCCTTTCCCCTGGGAGAGAGGGGAAGGGTGAGAGGGCAGTCATTTGAGACTCGTTAAGAATGTAACTAAAGCCTCAATTTCCTCATCCGAAAGCTGTAAATAAGGTGGCATCTGGGTATTCGGGTTATGAGATTTTGGATCTTTAACCTGTTTTGAAAGCCATAGAGGGTCACGTTTATTTCCAACGTGTGTGAGATCAGGTCCAATGATTCCTCCCTTTCCTCCAATCTGATGGCATAAATCGCAGCGGTTTTGATTGTAAAGATTTTTCCCGGCTAGAATTTGAGTTGTCTCTTTCAGGACACCCCCTGTAGGTTTTGCAACCGTTATGGGTTTTGGCGGCCACTCGTTGGTGTCGATCGCGTCAACCCATTTAAAGAAGACGATTAGCTTATTGATTTCATCGTCACCGAGATCTAAATTGGGCATCTTTCGCCTTTTAGGGTCGGGGCTCTCAGGATTTTTTAGGAAGGTCCTTAACCAGGTCTCTCCTCTCATGGAATAGGTTTTCGTCACGTCGGGGGAGTAATAGCCTCCGATTCCGAGAATGGTATGACAATCGTTGCAGTTATGCTTGTGCCAGACCCTTTTGCCCTGGACCACTTCGTCCGTCAGTTTGTCTGTGTTTGTCCGTTTTGGAATGGTCGTATGGGTATCGATGGTGAGCCAGACGAAGACAGCGGTGCAGATCACCGTTCCCCAGATAAAAATATTCCTGGCAGTCTTCTTCTCCATAGAAGCCTCCTTGATAGAGTGCAAAGAGCTCGAGTTTTGAACTTAGAATGCCTTGAACGAGGATAGAAATCTTTGACTTAAGTCAAACCGGGGGACTTCATTTCAGAGTCACCCGCCAAGGCTGCTCTGTAGCCCGAGAAACTCCACAAACCCGCCCAACTCAATAAACTCAAGTAACCTAAGTAACTTCTATTTGAGTCTTCCCTCAGCTGCCTTCCAGTCGATATTCTTGAAGAAAGCTTCAATATAATCTGCTCTCTTCAAACCGTAGTCGATCATAAAGGCGTGTTCAAAAACGTCAAGGATGAGGATAGGGTTACAGCCTGCGGGATGGCCAACATCATGCTCATTGATCCAGAAGTTGATCAGTTGTCCAGTGGAGGAATCTTGGTAGAGAACAGCCCAGCCGATCCCTCGTATCGCTCCGACACTCTTAAACTCCTTTTCCCAGTATTCGCAGTTCCCAAAATCCTCAGTCATTTTCTTGGACAGTTTACTGTTTTTGTCTAAACCTTCCTTTCCGCCGAGGTTCTCAAAGTAATATTCGTGAAGCCTCATCCCGTTGAACTCCCACCCGAATCTCCTCTTCAATTCGGCGAACTCAGGGGTTCCCGTTTTTCCTTCCTTGAGCATCTGACCAAGGGTCTCCATCAATTTATTCGTGTTGGTGACATACCCCTGGTATAGGGTGAAGTGGTTTTTTAGAAGAGTTTCACTGAATCCTTGCATCCCCAAAAGTCGACTATAATCTTTTGCCGTATAAGCCATGTTTTCCTCCTTTCTCGTCTGAGCGAATGAGATTTTAGATGCATTGCTTAGAAGGGAGATCAATCCAATGCCTGACAGAGTCAAGAACTGTCGCCGATTAAGAAGCCATGTTTTAATGGACATCGCGTTCTACTTTACCCAAACAACGAAATTTTTAGTGCCTAATCCATTGGAAACTTGTTCTACTCCCGGAAGACTTTCCACCCAGACATTGTCCGCAAAGAACTTGTATTCGTAACGACCGGGAGACAATTTGACTTTTGCCTTCCAAACTCCACCCTTGTTTTTTTTCATGTGAAGTGATTGGTTATCCCAGCTGTTAAATTCGCCTGCCAAGAATACTTCCTTTGCATCTGGAGCAAGAAACGTAAATTCAACCGTTTTCTGCCCTTTACCTTTGCTTTTCCCCATCCACTTTTCTTTCCCGATCATGTTGATGTCCTCCTTTTACTACCAAACATCATACCAACAGAGTCATGTTAGAATCAACCGAGTGAAAGAAAGCAAGGCGTTTTCTGATCGGACAATTCCGGCATATAGAAAGGTTCCTCTTTGGGGTATGATCCGAGAGGTTCTCCACGGTGAGATCTTCAAGGTGGGCTTCTGTGCGGTGTCTTAAACATACCTTTTTTGAAGTCATTAAAGGACTCAATTGATAGGAGCAATGGTTCATTATTTATTCCACCCCCTCGACTCTTCGCTTGCAGATGAATGAAACCTTGGCTTTCTTTGCTGCTTTAGTTTGAAAAACACTATCTACCATTTCAGTAATTGAATTCTAACCGCCGTTCCCGTGATTTAGATTTCCCTTTTCTCACACCCTTTCTCCTCTCCCTTTCGAGGTAAAGGGGAAAAGGAGAAAGGGTAGTGAAAAACTAAAATGTGCTTTTGCTCCGTCGTAGCGTCCGCCCTTACTGCTGCCAATTTGGACTGGCCATAGCCAGAATGGTTCCTGTCAGTTTGAAGTATTCATACTGTTATTTCCCTTTGATAAAATGGATTTCACTAATGCCAGAATATTCTCCTTCGTTGTTGAGCCCTTGGAGAGGAAGTGGTCGGCTTGGTACTCTTTGGCGGCCTCCCGGTATTCGGGGAGAT
>CAYMJV010000250.1:0-2888 GCA_964390545.1 uncultured Syntrophaceae bacterium | reverse complement strand
AGAGATCTTAAGAGTTAAGGTTGAACAAACAGGACTCTACTGGGGATCGTTTTCAACTCGCTGTGTCGTGAACGTTCGGGTTGAGAGGAAGGATGGAACATGGTCCAAAAGCTACGAGGGCAATAATGCCTCGCCAGCTAGCCTATATCGATCCGTTGATGGTGCCGTTTATAAGGCCGTTGTCGCGATCCTGCAGGATAAAGATTTTATGAAGGCCGTCGGACAATAGAGAGACCAGTTTATAACTCAGGTCTTCTAAAATTTTATCCTTGTTTAAATGCCCGGGGGCCTTCTTGCCTTCTCTCCATTGATCTGGGCTTCTCTTTTTCAACTTCAGGAGGTCTCGATCTTTCGATTCCTCTCTCCGGGGGTTTTGTTTCCCGGGGTGATTCAATTTTTCTTTCGGGTTGCTTAAGTTCCTTCGGCCTCTCGACCCCTCTCTCCTGAGGGGCTGTTTCCCGGGGTCTCCCCACCCCTTCGGAAGGTTTAACTTCTCTGGGTCTCTCTATGGCCCTCTCAGGAGGTCTGGATTCTTTAGGCCTCTCTACTCCCTTTTCTGTCGGTTTAATTTCTCGAGGTCTCTCAATCGTCCTTTCTGGTGCCTTGATTTCCCTGGGTTTCTCAATCCCTTTTTCCGGTGACTTAGGTTGTGACTTCGATTCTTGAGGTTTGTCAATCTTCTTTTCGGTGGGCCCTGTTTTTTCAATGGTCTTCTCTGGCGATTTCATCTCTCGAGGCTTCTCCATACCTTTTATATCCTGTTTGGATTCCGGAGGTTTTACAATTGTCCTTTCCGTAGGTTTGATTTCTTTGGCTTTTTCCGCTCCTTTAGGTTTCTCTGTGCGCCCCTCCGGTGGTTTTGATTCTTGGGGTTTTTCGATTCTTTTTTCTGTTGGTTTGAGTTCTTTAGTTTTTTCGACTCCTTTCTCGGGTGGTTTGGACTCCGGAGGTTTCTCTGCACTCTTCTCTACGGACTTTGGCCTTTCTATCTTTTTCTCCGAAGGTTTGACTTCGCGGGATTTTTCTGTCTCCCTCTGAGGAGGTCTGGGCTCTTTTGCCTTTTCGAAATCCCTCTGGACAGGCTTACCTTCTTTCACCTTCGGAGTCATATCCTTCGCAGGTGACTCGGGCCTTAGAACAGAGGCATTTCTTTCTTTTACCAGCGGACGCTTTTCCTTCAATTCCTTGACGCGTATCTCCCGGATCGGTTCGGGCGGTCGTTTGGCCTGGGGAACTTCTTTGACGACAGGCATGCCGGTGGTCCTCTCATGTTTTATGTCCGGCCCGACCACGCTTATTTTTTCCTTCAGGAATGGATTCTCCTTCACTTTCACATCCACATGTTTTCCTTTAACAAAGGTATCATGGTGGACCACGGTAACCGCATTGCGCACTTGGATATTTTTATAAGCCGTCTTATTCACCTGGATATTTGTGACGTTGACATTTGTGATATTAACACTGTAAGGACCATAGTGACCACGACCATAGTATATTTCTCTTGGGCCAAGAGGGACCCAAGCTACATAGGTGGGAGTCCGAACCCAGGCTACAAAACCAGGTCCCCAGAAGACAGCCCCTCTGACCGGGGGAACCCAGCACCATCCTATAGAGCCGACAAATGCCCACCTTCCATAGTGATAGGGCACCCAGCCCCAGGGCTCATAAGAGACCCACACATAATCGCCAGCTATCCACACCCATCTTCCGATTCTATAGGGAGCCCACCCGACGGAGACTACAACCCTCGGTGTCCATACATAGCCATATCCACTCGCATAGACCCATCTTCCATAAGTCTCAAAATCGCCGGAGTAGGCATACAAGTCTTCGGGCAGATAGGAAGGAGGAGGTCTCCTCTCAGCCAACCTTCTGTCTCTCTCCGTATTCCAGCCTTCCCAGTCATCCGGGGGGCCCAGGGGAGAGAGTTCAGCATAGGTCTCGTCTTCCAGTGTGAGAGTATAGCCTGACTTGACAGTGGTTTTTCCACTTCGGCTCTCTACATCGACTGATCCTTTGAGTACGGAGATCTCATTAAGGCCATCCTCGGACAGATCAACTTTGAAAATCGAACGGTCATAAACCCGTATGGAAGAAACCGGCGTATCCATCTGGAGGAAACTTCCTCTCTGTCCACTAAAATTGGCATAGGCATGACCTTCGGTTAAATAGAACTGAAAGGAATCCTTATCCAGGGTTAGTACCTCCAAGGCGGATCTTTCATCCAGCCTCAGGTAGGCCCCATCTCTCAGCCGGAGTTCTAGTTTACCTCCTTCGGGAACCCAAATGCGATCTCCATCTCTCAACGGCATATTGATGGAGGCAGGGACCCATTCTTCCGTATCCTCTGTTCTGATCTGAACATCGCCATCCATTAGGCTGATTTGCATAAACTCCAAGGATGACGAAAAAGAATAAGCCGGGATAAAGAAAAGGATAAAAAGAAAGGCAAAAAATTTAACCATTTTCATGGCGGAACCCTCCTTTTTTATTGTAACTCTTTATCCTTTTTGACGAAAGCCAAATTGTTTTTATTCAGTTGATGATCCTGATAGAATGGCGAGGCAGGATCCCTAACAAAAAAGGGTGACCCCGGTTCACAACCGAAGTCACCCTTTTTAGAGAAAGCAGAAACTTCCTTATTTCTTCTTGGGTGCTGCCTTGGGTGCTTCTTTCTTGGCCTCTTCCTTTACCTCGACGCTTGTCGCTTTCATCAGGTACTTGACAGTCACCTTTGCTCCAGCTTTCAGGGTTCCGGCCATTTTGGTATCTTTATCGATGGCAAACTCCCACTTCTCATCGCCTTTCTGGACAACCAAGTGGTCACCATCTGATTCTACAACCGACCCAGTCCACTGATAGTCGGTCTTCGGGGGGCGAGCAAAGGC
>CAYMJV010000249.1:0-2912 GCA_964390545.1 uncultured Syntrophaceae bacterium | reverse complement strand
TCTTCCTTTCCCTTGTGATGGGTCTCTTGTTAGGATGTGGCGGAAAAGGAGTGAAGACAACTGGAGGAGATCCAGAAGCCCTTTATCGGGAGGGGCTCGTCCGATTCAACAAAAGGGATTATTCAGAAGCCCTGAAAAGATTCCAGGAATTGAAAGCCAATTTCCCAGATAACCCTCCTTACACCCTATGGGCAGAGCTGAAGGTTGGGGATTGTCATTTCTTGCAGAAGGAGTATGTGGAGGCGATCGCGGCTTATGAAGAGTTCAAGAAGATCCATCCGACCCATGAAGAGATGCCTTATGTTCAGTACCAAATTGGGCTGTCTCATTTCAAACAGATGCTCTCCCTTGATCGGGATCAGACGGCTACGAAGAAGGCCCTCTCGAACTTCGAATATCTGATCGCCAACTATCCTCCCAGCCTCTTCACGGAAAAGGCGAAAGAGAAAATTGAAATCTGTAGAAAGCAACTGGCAGACCATGAGTTCTACGTTGGAAATTACTATTATAAACAGAAGAATTACGGGGCGGCTTCACACCGCTTTCAGGAATTACTGGCGCACTTTCCGAAGATGGCGAATGAAGATGAGGTCCTCTTTCTCCTGGGAAAAAGTTATCTCGAACTGGAACAAGATGACAAAGCGAGAAAGGTTCTTGGTAGAATCGTCAATGAATACCCTCAGAGTTCTCGTTCCAGGGAGGCGGAGAGACTCCTGGAACAGAGCACGAATGAGAGGAAAGTGGAAAAGAAAAAGCCGACAGAGTTGGAACCAGACATCTTTCCCTTTACAAAATATGAAGAAGAACGAAGGCAATCTGCCCCTTTACAATCCCCTTTGACCCTTCCGATCAGAAAGATCAACCCACACCCCAGAGTTGAGATGGAATTGGAATTTACCCCTGAAGAGGAGAAACGAATCGTTATCTCACCCAACCCTCCCACCCGTCCGGGGAAAAAAGAGAATCAGAAGAAAGGTTCTTCCCCGGGAACAGGTGAAGCGGGGTTGGTGGATCAACGCCAGCCCATCGATATTACTTCAGACCAGGTTGAGACTTATACCAGAGAGAATCGGGTGATTTTTAAAGGGAGTGTCATCGCCCGGCAGAGGGATATTGTGATCTATGCCGATTCCATCGAGACAATCATGGTGAATGAAGGGAAAGGAATCGAAAGAGTCATCGCCAGCGGGAACGTGAAGGTTCAACAGGGGCCCCGCGTGGCCAATTGTCAAAGGGCGGTCTTTCACAATCCTGAGCAGAAAGTCTTTCTGACGGGCGACCCAAAAGTCTGGGAAGGGGAAAATATGGTTTCAGGAGAAGAGATCATATTTGATATTGCTCAGAATCGGGTCGAGGTGAAGGGCGGGTTGAACCGGCGAGGCAAGGCGAAGGTTTATCCAGACAAGGGATCTGAAAAATTGAAATGAGAAGAAAAGCTCCTGTCTTCCTGCTCCTCCTGGTCGTCCTGCTGGCTTCCCATATTTCTATTACCCCATCTCTGTGTCATTTTTAATGCACGGGCAAATTGACAAATCAGAGAAAAACTAATAAAATAAATTATTTATAATTTATCCGGGTCAAAGAATGTTTGACAATCTAACAGCAAAACTGGAAGGCGTCTTTAAGAAACTCAAGGGCCATGGGAAATTGACCCAGCAGAATATCCAAGAGGCTTTAAAAGAGGTGCGGATGGCGCTCTTGGAAGCGGATGTCAATTTTAAGGTTGTCAAAGACTTCATCCAGTCTGTGGAACAGAGAGCCATTGGCCAGGAGGTGTTGGGTAGCCTTACTCCCGCCCAACAGTTGATCAAGGTTGTGAGAGAAGAGATGACCAACCTCATGGGAGGCGGAGAGCAAAAGATCCATCTCTCTGGAAGTCCTCCTGTCCCGATCATGCTGGTCGGTCTCCATGGATGCGGGAAGACGACCACTGCGGCCAAACTGGCGAGATATTTTAAGGAGCAAAAGAAAAGGCCCTATCTTGTCCCCGCAGACGTCTACCGTCCAGCGGCCATCGATCAGTTGCAGAAGTTGGGTGAGGAACTGAGGGTCGACTTTTACCGTCCCGAAGCTTCCCAGACACCGCTGGAGATCTGTGTAAAGGGGAGAGAGATCGCCCTTAAGGGAGGTTACGATCTGATGCTCATTGATACGGCGGGTAGGCTTCATATTGATGAGGCCCTGATGCTAGAACTCCGCGAGATCAAAAACCACCTTAAGCCGAAAGAGGTGCTCTTGGTGGCCGATGCCATGACCGGTCAGGACGCTGTCACTATCGCCAAGAATTTCGATGAGCGACTGGGTGTTGATGGAGTGATTCTGACTAAAATGGATGGGGATGCGCGAGGAGGAGCGGCACTATCGATCAAAGCAGTGACCCAGAGGCCAATCAAATTCATCGGCGTGGGCGAAAAATTGGATGCCCTGGAAGCTTTCTATCCTGATCGGATGGCCTCTCGAATCCTTGGAATGGGGGATGTCCTCACCCTGATCGAGAAAGCCGAGGTCGCCTTCGATGCCCAACAGGCGAAGGAACTGGAGCGCAAGATCCGGAAGGATTCTTTTACGCTGGTGGATTTTCGGGATCAAATCCAGCAGGTTCGGAAGATGGGGTCGTTGGAATCGATCCTTGGGATGATTCCAGGATTTTCCAAGATGGCAAAGGCCGCGGGAGGCTTCGATTTCGATGGGAAGGAACTGGTAAAGACTGAGGCCATCATCAACTCCATGACCCCCAAAGAACGAACTAACACTACGATCATCAATGGGAGTCGACGGTTGAGAATCGCAAAGGGAAGCGGGACCACGGTCCAGGAGGTCAATCACCTTTTGAAGCAATACACCCAAGCCCGCAAGATGATGAAACGTTTCACCCAAATGGGAGAGAAGGGATTCCGCAGAGGAGGAACGCC
>CAYMJV010000248.1:0-2926 GCA_964390545.1 uncultured Syntrophaceae bacterium | reverse complement strand
CTGCGCCCTTCACGATGAAAGATGTGGGGACCATCCCCTCTGCCTTTGTCCCTTACCCGGGTCTCTCCAAATACCTGCCCATCATGCAAGCCATCGGTTTTGCTGTGCCAGCGAAGGTTCCGGAGAATGTGAAAGAGGTTATTGCAGACGCTTTTAAGAAAGCGACCGCATCAGACACGATGAAGAACTGGGCAAATCAAAATTACTACGCCCTCTCAGGCAAAACCGGGAAAGCTGCGAGAGATGAGTTCGACAAGCTGGAATCCCTTTTCGCATGGACCCTGTGGGAGTTGGGTGCTGCAAAGGTCAATCCTGAAACGTTGAAGATTCCTAAACCGTAATAATAATCCCGCACTCCTCCCCCTTTAAAAAGGGGGGGAGTGCGGGAGATTTAAAAAGAGGGGGAGCGGGAAAAATATTCGCGTTATTCGCTATCATTCGTTTTATTTAGATTTCGGATTCGAGGGAAACCAATGGAAAAAGTTGAAATGAGAAAAAAAGATTTTGTCACCAGCCTGATCCTCATTGCATTCGGAATCTTCATGATCCTCTATACCATTGTCAAAGTCCCTATGAAAGACAGCTGGGGAGGAGTGATGAACGTTTGGTTCGTTTCACCCGGTCTATTGCCAATATGCATCGGCGGCCTCATCATCATCATGGGAATCGTCCTGTGCCGGAGGGCCATTAAGGATGGAGGGGCAAAGAAGTTTTTTGAAGACCTGTCTCATCAAAAGAAGGATTCATCCGGGAAGACGCTGCGCTTTTTCGGAATACTCCTTGTCATTGTTGCTTACGTGTATCTTTATATTCCAAGAATCGATTATTTCCTAAGCACCATGTTGTGCCTAATGGTTTTCATTTCCCTTTTCTATCTGGACAGACCAGGGTTTCTAAAAAGACTTTTTACTTTCTACCTTGTTGGGTGTCTTTTCTTTCTAATCGTCTTTCTTACGGGAATCGATAGGCAGCTCAATGAAAGGTTTCTTTATTCCATGGATCTACTGGTATTCCTGTTTTTTCTTGCTTATTTCACTTATTGTAGGATCCTTATTCGCGGCGACGGGGTTTTGAAAAAGAAATTGAGGATCACCTTGATCATGTCGATTGTTCCTTCTCTGGTCCTCATCCCCTCATTTAAATACCTTCTCCTCGTTCCCCTTCCCGTGGAAGGAGGATTTATTGAATTGATGAACATCGTTCGTTACGCCCTTCGTTAGTGAAGCGAAGACCAGCGGCAAAGGAAAGGGAAGGCTATGTTTATCCTGGAACAAGTCTGGGACTTTTATGTAACTGTTTTTAGTTTGGCCTCTAACTTAGAAAATCTACTTCTGCTTTTTGGTTCCACCATTCTTGGAATCATCTTCGGCGCCATGCCGGGTTTGACGGCAACTCTCGGCGTAGGCCTTCTCACAACGCTGACCTATGGGATCAATACGAGTGCGGCCATGATCACCCTTCTTGGAATGTACGTGGGAGCGGTCTATGGAGGGTCGTATGGGTCAATTTGTGTCAATATCCCGGGGACAGCAGCTGCTGCTGCCACGGCGATGGATGGTTATCCCCTGGCCTGCAAAGGAGAGGCTGGGAGAGCCCTCGGCTTGACCACAACCGCCTCCTTTATTGGAACCATGGTTGGGATGTTCTTTCTGGCTGTCTTTGCTCCGATCATTTCGGCATTAGCCCTCCAATTTACCTCCTTTGAATTCTTCTTTTTAGCCTTCTTCGGAATCATGATCAGCGGCGGGTTAACCGGTCAGGATCTCGTCTACAAGGGATGGATTTCGGGATTGATAGGGCTCTTTCTCGCAATCATTGGCAGAGATAATCTTCAATTTTTCCCACGCTTCACTTTTGGTATCTCCGAACTGGATGGGGGACTTGAAGTGGTTCCTGTTCTTATTGGCGCCTTCGGGATACCCCAGATCATTCAGGTCATCAAGGACCAATTATCGGTTGGAGAAGCCAAAAAATTTCAGCGCGTTCTTCCCGAATTAAAGATCATCTCCAAACATATTACAACCATTGTCCGCTCAGCCCTCATCGGCGTGGGAATTGGGGCTGTTCCAGGGATTGGGGAAGATATTGCGGCATGGGTTTCCTATGGCGCAGCAAAGAAGGCCTCAAAGCATCCTGAAAACTTCGGGAAAGGAGAATATGCGGGTGTCATCTCCTGCGAAACCGGAAATAATGCCTGTATTGGTGGAGCTATCATCCCGCTCCTGACTCTCGGTATACCCGGGAGCCCGCCCGCAGCCATGCTTCTCGGAGCCCTGATGATCCATAACGTGACCCCAGGACCCATGATCTCCATCGAACATCCCCACTTCATTACAGAGATGACGGCGATTCTCTGTCTGGCGTCCTTTGCCATGTTCATCAGCGGCATCTTCCTGGCAAAACAGGTGGTGAAGGTTTTGAGGATTCCACCCCCCATCTTCATGCCGGTTGTCCTAACCCTTTGCGTCATCGGTTCCTATGCCCTTGGAACAAAGGTTTTTAATCTCTATCTGATGGTGCCAGTGGGCATTTTAGCCTATTTCATGCAAACGATGGATTATCCTGTCGCTCCCCTTGTCATCGGAGTCATCTTAGGACCCATGGCTGATGAAAACCTTCGAAGGGCCTTGATGGTTTCGCAGGGAAGTTTCTTGCCCTTCTTTACCCGACCCGTTGCCTTGATTCTGCTTTTCATCATTGTGTGGATGTTCGTCAGCCAAATGCCTTTTTATAAAATATTCATTGTCTGGTTGAAGCGAAAGATATTCAAACGGAAACCAGCCGAGGATACCATAAAAAGCTAACGTAAGAAGGAGGACAAAAGATAAATGGACGAACTGATGATTTGTGTGGCCCCCCATCCTGGTAATTTTAAAGGGAAGATGGATGTCCCGAATGAAGTCTATCGGTCTTTCAATGAAGGTGC
>CAYMJV010000247.1:0-2978 GCA_964390545.1 uncultured Syntrophaceae bacterium | reverse complement strand
ATACAGATCGCCGCCTGATTGGCGACCGTTGTAAGCAGGGCCCGTTCGGTCTCAGTGAATTCATGGGGATAGGAGGTGTAAATATTGATCACCCCGATGACTTTGTCTTTGACAGCCATGGGTACGCTGAGCATGGATATCAACCCTTCTTTACGTGCCAGTTCCTTTTCCTTGTAGCGAGGCTCCTTCAGGACGTCCGAAATGGCGAGGGGTTTCTTCTGCTCAGCCACATATCCCACGATGCCCTCACCCACCTTCAAACTTCGTTCTTTGAGATAGGCCTCACTGATTGCCTGGGTGGCACGGATTTTGAGGGCCTTCTCTTTCTCATCCAATATCCAGAGGGAACAGATTTTTGAGTCCATTACATTGGCCGTCACTGTGACGATCAATTTCAAGATGTCGTCTAAGTACTGATCCGAAGAGATGGCCTGGCTGATCTCGGAAAGGGCCTTGATCTGCTTTTCATAGGATGTTTTTGATGCCTTTTTCGTTAACAACGAAGCTCTCCTTTTCTGATCAAGTACGGGGTGCACCCCGTTGTTGAGAAAACCGAGATATCTAACATCAACCCATTTAAGATAGCAATGGCGTTAGATCGATTTCATCCACCACCCCTTCAACTACGGGGTACATTTACACAAAAGACCTTCAGTTGTCAATTATTTCCAGGAACATCCCCAATTCCTTGAAGGTGGTGGAAGCGGACAAACCGGGCTTCAAAAGTTTTAGAATTGCGACCGTTTTAAATGTTGGCGGTAATCTTCGTATTCGCTAGAAACAGACTTTTCTTGGGCTTTTTTCGACGCTCTAGCTAGATCTATCAGAGGTTGCGCTCTAAAACTTTCTCACCCGGCCTATCCGCTTCCTGGACACGAACATTTTTCATTGAGACCTATCACGGGGAAAAAAAGATGCTTACATTATCTCCCGCGGGGTTGACCAGGGGAGGGGATTATGGTAAATCTTAAAAATATTTTGCGGGAAAGTCGGCTGAATGCCGCGCCTTGCCTGCCTGCCCTGTACCATGTTAGGTTCAGGGCCTGCCGGTAGGCGGGGGCGGCGGGCTTCACTTTTTTGTGGGGGAAGAGAAATGGCCAGGTTAGATAAGAAGGATGTGCTCCGAATGGCGAAGGAGAAAAAGGTGAAATTCGTGCGCCTCTGGTTTACGGATATCCTTGGTTTTCTAAAGAGCTTTGCCATTACCATCCGTGAACTGGAGGGAGCCTTGGAAGATGGGAGAGGATTTGATGGGTCCTCCATCGTTGGCTTTGTCCGGATCGATGAGAGTGATATGGTCGCCATGCCTGACCCTTCCACCTTTAGAGTCCTTCCTTGGAAGGCGAATGAGGCTGTTGTCGCTTCTATGTTCTGCGATATCTTGGAGCCAGAGGGGAGCCCTTATCAGGGAGATCCTCGATGGGTCTTGAAGAAGAACCTGAAACGGGCTGCTGATATGGGGTACGTCTTCAATGTGGGACCTGAGCTGGAGTATTTCTATTTTCAACGTTCCTCCGGAAAGCCGGAGCCTCTTGACACAGGGGGTTATTTCGATCTCACTCCCCTGGATGTTGCGAGCGAACTTCGAAAACAGACAGTGACGGTTTTAGAAGAACTCGGAATTCTAGTAGAGTATTCTCATCACGAAGTGGCGCCGAGTCAACATGAGATTGATCTCAAATACACGGATGCGCTGACCATGGCAGATAGCACCATGCTTTATCGATTAGTGGTCAAAGAGGTTGCTCTGAAGAATAATGTCTACGCTACGTTTATGCCGAAACCGGTTTATGGCGTCAACGGGAGCGGGATGCATACCCACCAATCCCTTTTTAAAGGGAATAAGAATGTCTTTTTCGACCTAAAAGACAAATATCATCTTTCAGATATTGCGAAACATTATATTGCCGGGTTATTGAAGCATGCGAGAGAGCTCACGTTAGTTACGAATCAATGGATCAATTCTTATAAACGGCTGGTCCCGGGATACGAAGCGCCGGTTTATATCTCTTGGGCACAAAGGAATCGATCCGATCTTATCCGCATTCCGTTGTATAAACCCGGTAAAGAGAAAGAGACACGAGTCGAGTATCGATCTCCTGATCCTGCCTGTAATCCCTATTTGGCCTTTGCCGTGATGTTGGCGGTCGGTCTGGAAGGGATGACAAAAAAGTATCCTCTGAGAGAACCCATAGAACGAAATGTCTATGAGATGACCCAGGAAGAGAGAAAAAAGAATAAGATCGATTCCCTTCCCGGGAATCTGTACGAAGCCATTCAAGTGACAGAAGAGAGCCAGCTCGTGAAGCAAGCTTTGGGAGAGGATCTCTTTCACAAGTTTATTGAGAACAAGAAGATTGAATGGGACCGTTACCAAGCGCAGGTAACCGATTACGAATTGAATGAGTATTTTTCGATCTTATGATGGAGGAAACGGATGGATCCAAGCAAATTGTGGTGGATTGAAGAGAGGGCAAAGAAGACCATTGAAAAACTGGTGGCCCATGACTTCAAGGCTATCTATGTGAAAAACAAGCAGGAGGCGGTAGAAGAAATCTGGAAACACATTACCCCGAAACAAAGAGTGGGAGTCGGAGGTTCAGTGACCATTAGAGAACTTGGAATTTTGGGACAATTGGAAGCTCGGGGTCATACCGTCTATGACCATTGGAAACCCGGTGTTCCGAAAGAGACCGTTCTTGAAATCCGTAAGTCCCAGATGACTTCTGACGTCTTTCTCAGCAGTATCAATGCCGTCACCATGAATGGAGAACTGGTTAACATCGACGGGGCCGGGAACCGGGTCAACTCCACCATTTTCGGCCCTGGAAAAGTGATCCTCGTGGCCGGTTATAATAAAATTGTCGAAGATGTCCAGGAAGCGATTAAAAGGGTAAAAGACGTTGCTGCGCCTATTAATGCGAAGCGCCTCAATGTCGACGTCCCCTGTGCTAAACTGGGGAAATGTGTGGACTGCA
>CAYMJV010000246.1:0-2979 GCA_964390545.1 uncultured Syntrophaceae bacterium | reverse complement strand
CTTGGCGAGGCATGAGGATTCACTACCATACATTTATGTGTCTGTAAAGTGCTATTTTTCAACTACGTCCCCATCCCCGTCCCGAAGCGTCAAGATACCTGAATAGATATTTGAATATCTTAAACATGCTCGACAGCATCTTCGGATAGGAAGGAATTTGATATCAGCCTGCGCTGTTCACCCGTTCGGCCGCGCGAAGTCGTGTCTTTAAAGACGGGGTTATAGAGCGCGGCTCAGGGTGAACCTTGAGCAAACCCTGGCCTTCAAGCCGGGGAGCCGAAAGGTTCACTTTTATTCGCTTGAGGACATTTTTTTACTGAAATTAGGTTTCTTAATTGAGGAGGGCTAATATCACTATACGTTCCATTGGATGCCGTCTTTGGGTTCCGGCTTTTCTCCTCTGTTGGCCAAAGTGTCGGCAATTCGGAAAATGGCGATCATCAATTCCAGGTAGATGCGGCTGCAAATCACAGCCAGAAGAAAGATCAGGGGAGCACCGATGAGGAGTGCAAAAATTCCAAACCCCGTGGAGGCACTAAATCCGAAGATAATAAACAAGACGCCAATCAATCCGGCAAAGAATATCGATAACCCATAGAGAAGCTTGATGATTTTGGGAGTGAAAAAATGGTTGAAAGAAAAATCGAAAAGGGCCTGCAGAAAACTTCCCTTCTTGAGCACGGAAACATCTTTTAGTCCCTTTGGACTGGAAGATTTTTCCTTCCCTTGAGTTTGGCTCGTTGATTCACCGCAATTGACACAGAACTCCGCATCGTCCAGGTTCGATGCACCACAACATGTGCAAAACATTTTCAGCTCCCTCCAATCCTTTCGCTGTCGTTAACGCCCAAAGAAAGGTGTCAACTTGCAGACCGAATCGCTTTTATCTTCCAGTTTCCCTCTTCCCTGCTTAACGTGACGTTCAAAACGGTTCTGGTGTCTTGGGGTTGCCCGCCGGTTTTCGGAGAAGTCCTGATGAGCCACTCCACCCTGACGTCAGCCGTATCGCCCGTAATCGTCTGTTTCTTGAGATGGTAAGAGAGATCGAGGTAATTGAGATTTTCCCATGTTTCGAGGACGGCAAGCCGCTTACCTTCTTTGTCCTCGAAATCGCGCGAGTAACAGGACATAAAGAGGCCGATGTTCTTCTTGAGGTTTGCCTGTCGAATATTCTCAAAGAGGGACCTTACCCTTTCGGCTTCTTCGTTTTTAGAAACAGGCGATTGACCCTGTGGAGAAGGTGTCCCAGCAGAGGGAGATGCAATTTCTTTAGAAAGGGGTGTACTCGAGGAAGACGGTTTTAACCAGAGGAAGTAGCCTAAAGCGACCACGAGAATGAAGATCCCACCGGCGATCATCAAAGGGAAGGGCCGAAGGAAATTGCCTGCCACCCTGTGGAAAACCATTCCCCCTCCCAACTTACTGGGTAAGATGGATATGATTCGCCGATATTTTGCTAGACTTCTTTCTCTTGATTCTATCTCCCTCGTCATTTCACTCTTCTCTCTGGAAAAATCGGCCTTCGTCATCGCACCTAACTGATAAAGAGACTGGACCTCCGCAAACCTTTTTTGCATGGGTTGCAACTCTTTTTCCAGGAGATCGATTTCCTCAGATGCCCTCTTTCTAACAGATCCAAGCTCCGTTTCAATTTCCTGATGCAAGGATGATAAAGATTCCAGCTGATCCTGATAACGAGTGAGCATCGGATTTAGAATATTACTGGAGACTCTATCCCGCTGCGTCTCCAACTTGCTCAGACAGATTTCTAAGTTTTTCTTTTCTTCAGAGAGCCTCAGCCATTGGTTGGACCATTTTTTGATGGACTTTTTTTCCAATGGTCGAACGTCTTCGCCCTGGGAGATGATCCGCTGCAGCAATAGAGAGCCACATCTTCTGCAGTAGTTTCCTATCTCATAAAGGGCCTGGCACTTTGGACAAATGAGTTTCGCTTTTGTTCTTACCCCTCCGATTGGACCCCATCCCTCAAGTCCGGCAGGAGCTTCTTCTTCTGTTAAAAGGAAGCTTCCACATTTCCTGCAAAACTTCTTCCCTGCATCATATTCGATGTTGCATTTGGGGCAGATCACCATGGTGCATCCCTTACATTGGGCTTTTTGGCTTTGGGGATTGAGCGCCTGGCGAAGGAGTTTTGGATGAAGGTGGAGACGGAGATGACCCTGAGGCTGGCTGGACTTTGGCTCCCTCAGAGGTGGCGGTTTTACTTATCCACGCCTCTTTTCCACTCTCCAAACGAACATGGTACCATCCTTCTTTTTCCTCAAGAATAGCCAAAGAAGTTCCTTTCGTAACTTTTGCCACTACGTTGTATTTCATTCCCGGTCCTTCTCGCAAATTGACCGTAGCCCACGCCACCTGGGTCTTGGGTAGAGTTCTTGGGGGTGGAGCGGGTGGAGAAGAAGTTTTTGGAGTCTCCACTACAGTAGGCGGTGAGGGCGGAGAAGAATCTTTGACTGGTTCAACAGATTTCTTGGGAGGAAGTGAGGCCTGCTTTGCTACCGGCGCAGGGTGGGATCGTTTCATCGATTTTTCAAACTCAGTATAGAAACTACAGAAACACTCTTTTCCTGAATCGCCACTGGCGGAACTGGAACTGAGATGGACGGTGACAGAACTTTGTTCTTTGACCAGTTTGATTTCGACTGGATAAGTCTTTCGGTCCTCTTTTTGGGAAATGATTTCTGCATTGATTGTTCCGGAATCTCGGTCCGTGGAGATTGTTGTGTAGCCACTGGTTTTTACGGCCATCACAGCGGTGTCAAATCCCTTCTTATAGTCAAGAGGGCTGTATTTCACCCATGTCTTATAAACTTGGCTGAAGGGCCAGATCCCTTGCTTTGTGTAATTCTTCTTACATTCTGGGATGGTGGAGGGTTCGGGAGTCTCTTTCTTCGATTGGATACCCAGTTGGGAACACGAAAAGATGAACAAACTCAACATTATAATAATAATGCTCAG
>CAYMJV010000245.1:0-2994 GCA_964390545.1 uncultured Syntrophaceae bacterium | reverse complement strand
ATGCAGATCATGGAAGTTGTGAAAAAAGATTTGCGCCCATCGAAAATCCTCACCCAAAAAGCCTTCGAAAATGCAATCACCGTGGATATGGCTTTTGGAGGATCAACCAACACGACCCTCCACCTTCCTGCCATCGCCCGGGAAGCCAGGATTAAGATCTCCCTTCAAACCTTCAACCGGATCAGTGAGAAGACTCCCCATCTCTGCAACATGGCACCCGGCGGACCTCATCACCTCGATCAACTCCACCAGGCCGGAGGGATTCCTGTGTTGATGAGTGAGTTGAACCGAGGCGGTCTCATTCATTTGGATGCCCTAACCGTCACTGGGAAAAAAGTTGGAGAGAATATCAAGGGGAGAAATAACCGCAATCCTGAGGTGATCCGATCCACCAAAAGACCTTACCATGCCACAGGAGGCCTGGCTGCCCTTTTTGGGAATTTAGCTCCCGAAGGAGCTGTGGTAAAACGATCCGCCGTGGACGATGCCATGTTGAGACATAAAGGACCCGCACGGGTATTCAATTCCGAAGAGGAAGCGATCAAGGTCATTCTTAATCGAAAGATTAGGAAGGGAGATGTGGTGGTCATCCGATATGAGGGACCAAGAGGTGGGCCAGGAATGAGGGAGATGCTCGGTCCAACTTCTGCGATCGTAGGGATTGGAAGAGACCGCGATGTTGCACTGCTTACGGACGGTCGTTTTTCGGGTGGAAGTCGAGGGGCTGCGATTGGACACATCTCCCCTGAGGCCGCTGACGGAGGTCCCATTGCTGTGGTTCGAAATGGGGATCAGATTGAGATCGATATCCCTGGGAAGAAACTGAACCTCCTCATTTCAAAAGAAAAATTGAAGAAAAGGTTATCGCAGTGGAAACCGCCAAAGAAGAAGTTGAGAGGCTATCTCAAAAGGTATGCAGAACTGGTTCAATCAGCCCACACGGGCGCTGTCTTCAAAGAATGAAGGGATAAGTCTAAACATCGCAGGCTAAAGCGTTCGACTGAGCTCACGCCGAAGTCCTGCGGTTACTGCGTTCACCTCGCCCCTCGTCACTTAAGAATTAGGTTTTATTCGAAACCAAATAGGGCACGGCATAGGGGCCTTCGCGGATGAAGGCCATAGTGGGGTCAATCCCTTTCTCTCGGAATCGATAAATCGCAAAGAGGATGGCATTCTGCACCATCTGTTCTGACATTTCAACCGTGGGTTTCTTCTTCTTTCGCTTCAGGAAGTCTAGGCCACACTGCCCGGGGAGAAGACAGTAATCCTCTTCAGAGATTTCGAGGGTGCAGTAAATCAACCCATCTTCTCCTACCTTTCTCAATACCCTTCCCCAGACTTCAGGCTCCCATTGATCCTTGGTAAACTTCCAGTCTGAATGGCTGATGATCTTAAGATACCTTTCAATTCCCTGAAGTTTGAGCAGGTGAATTAAACTCTTATATTCCGGCGTCCCAATGGGTTCCATATCCCGATTGTCAGCGGCTACGATGAGGGTTCCTCCTTGCTTAACAACGGGAACAGCCCCGCATGCAGCTTTTGCTGTTTGATAATGATTTCTACCGACGTAGCCACCGTGAGTCAGGACAATGTCATATTCTCGATTGATGGGAACAGCGGCATAGCCTTTCATGTGGCGGAAGGCTTCCCTGTGGGCTTTTTCCCAATCACCGGCAAAAACACCTGTAATCTGCATATCTTTGCTAAGGGTCACATTAACAATAAAATCGACTCCCACGGTTTGGGCCACCTCGATGGCCTCCTCGTGGCAAGGGTTTCCTTCAAGGATGAGATTATCCGCATGGATATCTTCAAGGTACTCCACACCATGGAACCTTTGAATGGTTTTCACATCTACCAGCCCTGGACAGATGGATTTTCTTCCACCGGAGATACCGGTCATGAAGTGGCTTTCCACAAGACCTGTGGCAATCTTTAGATCGGAAAAAAAGAAATCCCGATTGACATAGACATTCGTCCCTCTCTTCGTCTTTCCGATACTTTCCAAGAGATCTTTGTTCTCGCAGTCATGGTCCAGGATCGTATATTGTTTAGAAATCTCCTCTCCATACATCTCCACTTTCTCTTCAACGGTGCTGGGTCGATGCATCCCTGTGGCCACTATGATTTTGATATTTTCCTTCTTGATCCCATTCGACTCCAGCCTACTCAGTATGGGATTGAGAATGCCCTTCTCCCCTTTGTATGGAACCGGTCTTGTGATATCAGAAACAGCAATCGCCACTGACATCTCTCCAGGCGGCTTCCCTTTCTTATGAATGATCTCCTCAAGCCTGGGACTCCCGATCGGATTTGAAAACGCTTTCTCAATCGCCCCTTTGGGATCAGGGACAATCGGCACATCCTTCATGCTCAATTCCACACAGTTCGGAGGGAGGGAAAGGTTCAAGACACGCCGCCCAAATTCCATGGGAACCCTCTTCCAACCTTCTGTGTTGATCTTTTTAATGGCCTTTTTGATGTCAGGTCGCATCTTTCCTCCGAAAAAAGTAGGGCGCGATCCACGATCACGCCTCTAAACTCACCCCCACCTCCATCCTCCCCCATCAAGGGGGAGGAGATGAAAGAGATATTATGGAATCAGACTCAAGTCACCTGTGAAAGCGGCTTCCAGGACCGGCTTCATCAAACGATCGACATCCCCCTTTTCTGCATCCATGGGGGTTGGCATATTCTGAAGCTTCATCTTCAACTGCGGGTTCTTTGCAGCGGTGAGCATCCGGTCGAGATGGTCTCGGGTGGCCCCAGCCTCTTTCAGGGTCGTTGGAAAATTCAGATCTTTTGCAAAGGCGATCATCCCCTTGGCCACAGCCAATCCCAGACCCCTTCCTCCCAAATTTTTGATCTCCTCCTTAATATAACCCGCCTCTTTGAAGATCGCACCGACCGTCTTCAGTTGATCCTGGATCACTGGCGCAAAGAGGACGGTATAGTAAGGATTTAATAAAGCGCATGCCCTCCCGTGGCTGAGGA
>CAYMJV010000244.1:0-2999 GCA_964390545.1 uncultured Syntrophaceae bacterium | reverse complement strand
TGAAACCCAAATCGCAACTTAATCTCCTGAACGGAAGTTAATAACAAGGAATATATAAATGGAACTGATTGCTGTCAATAAAGACTTTATATTCAGGTTTTTTATTAGAAGATTGACCTGAGGAAAACCTGGTTTCCGCGGCCTCCGCTCCTTTAACACAGAGGAGCCTTTTTTTCTTGACAAGAAAGCTGGTTTGATTTAGGTATAAAACGTCTAAGTTAAATAATTCACAAAAAATTTCCCCCGAACTGGCTGCAGGGATTTCAAGTTAGGACTGGGTTGGTGGTGAAATACTCTCTTCTAATCCTTTCCCTTTTCTTCCTTCTGATTGGGTTGTCCTGTTCGCCTTCACCCTCTCTCGTTGAAACCCTTCCCTCCCGATCCTGGTGGATCGATATGAGGAAGTTCTTATCCTCCTCTCACGGTCGCCTTTCGTGTTCAGAGTGCCATTCAGACATCGAGGAAAAAGGTGTAAAACATCCTGATCCAAAACTCCTTGGAAGGGTATCCACACTTCTTTTCGATTACAAAAAATGTGAGAAGTGTCATCCCCAAGAATACCAGTATTATCTAAGGGGTGCCCATGCCAGGGCGCTGGTGGAGAGGAAGAAAGACGCGCCTACCTGTGGTAACTGTCATGTGACACACTATGTCCTCCCTGGTCAGTCGCGTGTTGAGTTGGGAAAATGGATGACCGACATGTGTGGGGTCTGCCATCCGGTTGAGAAGAGAACCTATCTCGAGAACTACCACGGGAAGACCGCTGCGTTATTAGGGTATGAAGCCTCGGCCTACTGCACTGACTGTCATGGGGCCCATACCTGCCTCTCGCTGAAAAAGAGGGAGGTTGCCCTTGAGGCATGCCGAAAGTGTCATCCCGATGCACAGATTCGATTTACAGAGTTCGTGATCCATGCCTCTGAAGAGGGGGTAAAGAAGGAAGAGGTAGAGAAACTAAAAAAGTTAAAGATCATTAAGTGGGTTGAAATAGGTTTTGGAATACTTGTCTTTGTGGTGCTGGCCTTCTTCTATTCTCATACCCTGGTCTGGATCCTCAGGAAGGCTCATGAGTGGCTCAGAAGGGATTGAGGCACGGCAGTGAAAGAAACCCAACGTCCCGTTAATGAAATCTACTGGCGGTTCAATGTCTTTCACCGGTTCATCCACCTGGTGATGATGGTCACCTTCATTGGCCTCGCGCTGACCGGACTTCCCATAAAATATCCAAGTGCTTTCTGGGCCAAAGGGCTGATCAGCCTGTGGGGGGGTGTGAAGGGGGCCGGTATTGTTCACCGCTGGTTTGCTGCCGTCACCTTTGGCTACTTTCTTCTTCACCTTCTCTGGGTCTTCTATTACCGATTCGTGACGAAAGGGAATCTTTTGGGGCCAGATTCGATGATCCCTTCCAAAAAAGATTTTCAAGACCTCTTCCAGCACATCGCTTACTTCTTGGGGAGAGGCGATCCTCCCAGGTTTGGTCGATTCACCTACTGGGAGAAGTTCGACTACTGGGCTGTCTTCTGGGGGATTGCCTTTATCGGAGGCTCGGGCTTTGTGCTCTGGTTTCCTGAATTCTTGTCCCGATTTTTGCCCGGCATCTTTTTCAACATTGCCTACACGATTCACAGCGATGAGGCCTTGCTCGCGGTCGGCTTCATCTTCATCGTCCATCTCTACAATGCCCATTTCCGGGCTAGTGTCTTTCCGATGGACAAGACCATCTTCACAGGAAAGATTGATGCGAAAGAGATGGCAGAGCGTCATCCTCTGGAATGGGAGGATCTCAACCAGCATCCTGAGAGGAAGGGGAAGAGAAGGGTGAGAAAGGAGTTCCTCATCCTCCTTCTCTTTGTTCTGACGAGCGGTCTTCTTCCCGTCCTTTCTTTTGCCCGGGGACTGACGGATGAGGAAATCATGGAGGCGGAGAAGAAACTCTGCTGGAAGTGCCACCGTCAGGCCAATTTGAATAGCAATGAGGGGATCATGACCTCCACCCTGCTCTGCATGGATTGCCACGGGAAGAAGGATGTGGAGAAGAAGGTGGATGGGAAGCCTGTGTCTCTCTATATCGATGAGAAGGAATATGGGAAGACGATCCATCGGAGGATCGCCTGCATCCAGTGCCATGACAGAGTTGCCACTTCTCCGCACCGGACGACCCGGATCGAGTGCGCCTCCTGCCATGGGTATCATGGCGAAGGGACAGCTCATGACCCTCATCGACGCGTTGACTGTGAGGCTTGCCACCATGAGTCAAAGGAGGTGATGAAGGATCCTAAGACCGCCAGGGTTGTCCTAACGATGGTGAAGGACGGAACTCCTCTTAAGATGACCTCTCATCGCTTGGCCAACTTTGGAGACAAAAAAACCTGCGAAAAGTGCCACTTCACTGACAATCGATTGGGGGCTCCTATCCGTGTCTTCCCAGCCAAGAGTCTGATCTGCATAGGGTGTCACAGCAGTTCTGTCACTCTCAACGATCCGGTCTCCATTATTTCTCTTATTGTTTTTGTCATTGGTATTGGAGCAACCTTCACCTTTTGGTTTCAGGGAGCGGTGGGTGACCCCTCCTTTTCCGGCCAGGAAAAGCTCTCCTACATTGGAGAAAAGGCCTGGCAAATTATCTTCTCAAAGAAGATTTTTACCCTTCTCAAGGTCTTTGTTTTGGATGTCTTCCTCCTCAGAAGAATTCTGAAGGAGAGTGTCAGCCGTTGGACGATCCACAGCCTCATCTACCTTCCCTTCTTCCTCCGCTTTTTGATCGGATTGATCTTTCTCCTTCTTTCCAGCGCCTTTCCGAGGAGTCCCCAGACGGCTTTATTGCTTGATAAAAACTATCCTTTCGTGGCCTTCACCTACGATTTTTTGGGATTATGTATTATAATTGGAATAATTGGTGCGATCGTGAGGCGACTACAAGATAAACCCCGCAGGGCGATTACGAGCGGGCAGGACTATGTGGTCCTTAGTCTGATCGGGGCCATCCTGTTGACAGGCTT
>CAYMJV010000243.1:0-3015 GCA_964390545.1 uncultured Syntrophaceae bacterium | reverse complement strand
ATGAGGGGTGACAAAGGATCAGCATTGGTGATCGGTGCAGGGATTGCGGGGATGCAATCTGCTCTTCTATTGGCGGAGATGGGAAGGAAGGTATTCCTTCTGGAGCAGGGGCCAGCCATTGGTGGATACTTTCCGCTTTTGGACAAGACCTTTCCGACAAATTCCTGTGGCGTTTGCTTCATGAGTCCTACGCCTCCTGCCTTTTGTCCAATCTACGAATGTCACCTTCATGACAACATCGAATTGCTTCCCTATTCAGAAGTTTCCGGAATCGAAGGAGGGGGAGGAGATTTTAAAGTCTCTGTCGTTAAGAAACCTCGGTTCGTCGATCCGAACCGTTGTACCCTCTGCGAGGCCTGTATCAAGGTTTGTCCGGTGGAAGTGGAGAGGGAATTCGGTGGAGGGTTGGAGAAACGGAAAGCCATCTATCTTCCGTACCCTCAGGCGATCCCTCACAGTCTTGTCATCGATCCCCATACCTGCACGCGATGCGGCGAATGTGTCAAGGTCTGCGCTCCAGGTGCGATTGATCTGAATATGAAGGAGGAACAGGAAACAATTCAGACCGGAGCCATCGTCCTGGGGTTTGGTTTCGAACCCTTCTGGGCCCAAAGAAAAGGAGAGTATGGGTTTGGCAGGTATGAGAATGTCCTGACAAGCATTCGGTTTGAGAGATTGCTGTCCACATCAAGCCCCACCCAGGGATTGCCGATCCGCCTCTCTGATGGGAAGAAGATGGAGAGGATTGCCTTCGTCCAATGCGTCGGATCACGAGACCCTTCTTGCGGTCAGGATCAATGCTCCACCATCTGCTGCATGTACGCTATGAAACAGGCCATGATTGCGAAGGATCGGTCTCCTGACCTCGGCATCACCTTTTTCTATATGGATATCCGGCCGATGGGAAAGGACTACGAGCGATACTATGAAAGGGCAAAGTCGGATTATGGCATTGAATTTAAGCGATGTGCCATCTCCTCGGTTAAAGAACTTCAACAGACAAAAAATCTGATGATCACCTATGTGACAGAGGATGGAAAATTCGAAGAAAAAGAGTTTGATGCCGTCATCCTCTCTGTCGGTTTTACACCGCCTCAGACCATCAAAGATCTGGCAAAGAGGATCGGGCTCCAATTGAATCCGCAGGGATTCTGTCAGACCGAAGAGTTCAATCCAGCCCAAACCTCGGTGAAGGGCATCTTCGTAGGAGGAGCGTTCAGGAGTCCAAGGGACATTCCGGAGAGCGTGGTGGAAGGCTCAAGCGCCGCGGCCATGGTTGCTTCCTTCCTGTCGCCGAATGGTCTTCAACCGAAGAAAGAGTATCCTGCTGAGGGGGCTCTGAGTGACGAGATTCCAAAGGTGGGGGTCTTTCTCTGCCATTGCGGCGATGAGTTAAGAAAAAGACTTTCCATCTCAGAGCTTGTGAATGAGACAAAGAAACTGAGAGAGGTGGTTCATGTTGAAGAGGTAGGATTGCCTTGCCTTCCGGACGATATGGATCTCATTAAGAGAAGAATTGGGGAGCAGGGTCTCAATCGAATTGTGATCGCGGGTTGTTCTCAGCGAGAGGTTCGGAAGACCATGGAGGAGATGGCAAAGGGAATTGGATTCAATCCTCATCTGATTGAATATGCCAATATCCGTGAGCAATGCGCCTTCGTCCATGAAGGCCATCCGGAGTCGGCCACGGAGAAGGCGATGATCCTGATTCGGATGGCCGTGGAGAGGGCGAGGAGGATTCAGCCCATCCGAAAGGAAAAATGGAAAGTCGAGAAGAAGGGATTGGTCGTGGGCGGAGGCCTCTCCGGCATGACAGCTTCTCTTCGCTTGGCCGAACAGGGGTTCGAAGTTTACTTGATTGAGAAAGAAAAGGAACTGGGAGGAAACCTAAAAGAGTCTTTTTATACATTGAAGGGGTCGAATCCCCAAACCCTCCTGCAGGATTTGATTCAGAAAGTTAAGAACCATGGATCCATTCATCTCTATACGGAGGCAGAGGTTCTGGGGTTTGAAAAGAGAAATGGATATTACCAAACGAAAATCCGTCATGAGAATGAAGAAAAGTTTCTCAGTCACGGAGCCCTCGTTCTTGCCACCGGAGGAAGAGAAGTTACTCCCAAGGGTTACCTCTATGGAGAAAACGATCGGGTGATGACACAGAGACAGTTGGAAAAGATGATTCACCTGAAGGATGAAAGGCTAAAAGACATCCGCTCCGTGGTGATGATTCAGTGTGTGGGTTCCAGGGATGAAGAGCATCCCTATTGCAGCCGAGTCTGCTGCAACCATGCAGTGAAAAATGGCCTCAAATTAAAAGAGATCAATCCTCGCGTCAATGTTTATGTCCTGTACAGAGATGTGAGGACTTATGGATTCTATGAAATCTATTACCACGAGGCCAGAGGGAAGGGGATTATTTTTATTCGATATGACCTGGATCATAAGCCAGAAGTAACCCGCAAGAAAGGGAGCCTTCAGGTATCGGTGTTTGATCCGGCTATGGTCGGTCGTGTCGACCTTCCGGCAGACCGCATTGTTCTAAGCACAGGGATTGAGCCTAATGACCACGAGGAGCTGGCGAGGATTTTTGATGTGGATCTAAATCCGGATGGTTTCTTTATGGAGGCCAATCCGAAGTCAGCCCCCCTCGATTCAGTGGATCGGGGAAAATTCTTCGTTGGTCTTTGCCATTCGCCTAATTTTATTGAAGACGCGATTTCCCAGGCAAACGGGGCCGCAGCGCGGGCAGCTGCGCTCTTGTCGCAGGACGTGATAGAAGAAAAGGCAACCCTTGCCTATGTCATCAAAAGACTTTGCTGCGGGTGTGGCCTCTGTGTTTCAGTCTGTCCCTACCAGGCGAGGGTCTTGAATGAGGAAGAATGGAAGGCAGAGGTGATGACGGAACTATGCCAGGGATGTGGGTCATGCGTCATCGCCTGCCGGAACGGGGCCTCGCAACAGAAGAATTTTGAGAAGGATTTGAACCTGGCCGTCCTCGATGCGGCGATTGATTGA
>CAYMJV010000242.1:0-3029 GCA_964390545.1 uncultured Syntrophaceae bacterium | reverse complement strand
CCACGATGGGGACCTTCCGTATGGCCCTTGCAAAGGGCACACTCGTAGCCAATGTGACATCCGATGTCTTCTTTCCGCAGATGATCTCCAACAGTTGCATTCGTTCTGCAGGATTAAAAAAGTGAAGCCCGATCATTCTCCCTGGATCTTTCAGGACAGAGGCCATTTCTGTAATGGGAAGCGCTGATGTATTGGTGGCGAAAATAACCTCCGGCCTGCAGATCCCTTCAAGGCGTTTCCATATCCCTTGTTTGATGTTCATCTCCTCCAGTACGGCCTCGATGATTAGGTCAGCGCGCTTCATGTCATCGAGGGAAGTCGTAGGTGTCAAGTGATCACGGATCTTGCGGTCGAACTCTTCCTGGGTCATCTTTCCTATCTTTATGGGGTAAGCAAAAGTCTTCCGAAGGGCCGACAACCCTTTCTGGATGGCCTCATCATTAATATCCCAGAGGATGGTCTCGAACCCATTGCTGAGCAGGAGGTTCGCGATGCCAGACCCCATCGCTCCTCCTCCAAGCATGGCCACTGTCTTGATCTTCTGTGGCTCCACTCCTTTGATCCGGGGGAGCTTTCCCGCAGCCCTGGTGTTGAGGAAAATCCCAATCAAGTTCTTGGCCACATCCGACACAGCACAATCGCTGAAGAGTTCAGCCTCGATCTTCAGGTCAGCATCGAAATCGTCAGAGAGTCCTCGCTCCATGGCCTCAATGGCCTTGAAAGGTGCAATATATCCTTTGCCTTTCTTCTCTGCCTCCCCCCTGGCGTATGAGATAATCATTTTCTTGGTGACGAAGTTTGGAAGGCGATCCTTCCTCAGGCGCGTCATCCGATTTTGGTGATTCAATTCACCGGATATGAACCGCTGGGCAGCCCCTAAGGCTTTCTCCAGAAGGGACTCTGGAGGAACGACTTCGTCAATGCAACCTTTCTTTAATCCCTCATCTGAAGAGATGGCTTGTCCTGTTCCGATCATCTGCAAAGCATCGGGAAGTCCCACCAACCGGGGAAGCCTCTGCGTTCCCCCGGCTCCCGGTATTAAACCAATCTGAACCTCTGGCTGTCCCACTTGTATTCCTTGAGCTGCAATTCGGTAGTGGCAAGCCATGGCGATCTCTAATCCCCCTCCGAGGGAGTTTCCATTGAGGGCAGCAATGACAGGCTTGGGGCCTTGTTCTATGGCGTTCAAGAATCGGTTGTTCTCCATCACCAAGGGTAAAATGAAATCTCTGTCTTTTACCTGTTGAATCTCAGTGATGTCTGCTCCTGCAACGAAGTTCTTCTCAGTCCCGGTGAGGATCACGGCCTTGATCTCATTGTCTCCATAGGCTGACATCAGAGCCTCTTTCATTTCCGCTACAAATGGCTTGGAAAGCTGGTTAACAGGCGGATTGTTTAATTTTAGAATAGCGACTCCTTGTGTGATTTCAACTTTTATCGTTCTGTAGTCTGATTTCATAAGTTTCCACTCCAGTGATTAAGATTTCGGGAACTAAGATAGCGAGATGCAAAAATATATCTTAAGTCAGGATTCCACCACCCGTTGCACTCCTTATACGTTCATCTAAGAAAAAAATCAATTGAAATAATGTGCCCCAATTCTCGCGTTGTTTACCCCGTTAGAAATAATGCCGGGCTGATCTGCGCGCGGCTAACTCTTAAAATAATTCCGACGGGGTTTAACGCCCGGTTCGGTTTCGAGTCGCAACGACTGGAATTTCTAACGGGGGTTACGGTTCTCTTTCAATGATGGTGGCCACTCCCTGCCCACCTCCCACGCAGGCGTTTGCCAGACCATAACGCCCTTTCTTGACTTTCAAAATCCGAGACAGAGTTCCCACCAGGCGGACCCCCGTAGCTCCCAGAGCATGCCCGATGGCTGTGCCCCCTCCCATCACATTAACTCGATCCGGATCGATACCCAGTTCCTTGATGCAGTTCAGGGCAACGATGGCGAAGGCCTCGTTGATCTCCCAGTAGTCGATGTCCTTAACCTGAAAACCTGCCTTCTCCAAGGCCATGCGACTGGCGGGGACAGGACCCACCCCCATAATAGTGGGATCCACTCCGGCAAATCCGATGGAGCGTATGGTCGCCATGGGCTGTATCCCTTTCTTCTTGGCGGTTTCTTTGGACATCAGGATCATGGAAGCCGCTGCAGCGTTCAAAGGGGAGGAATTTCCGGCAGTGACGACACCATCGGGCTTAAATGCAGGCTTGAGGTCCTTCATCCCCTCAAATGTCGCATCATCCCGAACGGCCTGGTCTCGATCCACGACTAACATCTTTCCGTCTGCCTGTTCTGCTTCGATGGGGAGGATTTCGTCTTTGAAAAAGCCTTCTTGATAAGCCTTGGAAGCTAGTTGATGGGCGCGAGTCCCCCAGCGATCCATATCTTCTTTTGAACATCCGCTCTGGGCGAAAAGTTTCTCTGCGGTAAGTCCCATATTTGTGGATGTTGCTATATCCCAGTGCTTGTAGACAGGATCCGAAGATAGACGCGGATTCGGAGAAATGGCTCCCTTTACCAGATAGGGTCCGAACATGGGAACCCGCGTCATATGTTCCATCCCCCCTATCATGACAATGTCTGCAAAGCCGGCTGCAATCTCGAGAAACCCAAAATGGAGGCAGGCCATGCCAGACCCGCACTGTTGATCAACGAATTTTGCCGGGATCTTCTCTGGCAGATTGGCCAGGAAAATTGGGAATCGCCCTCCATAGCTCCATTGTTCGTTTACGCCGTATGCAGATCCGACAATAAAATCGTCGATCTCCTCGGGCTTAATCCCTGTTTTCTTAATGACCTCTCGGAGGAGTTCGGCCAGGAGTTCTTCCGATCTTATCTTATGAAACCAGTCTCGAGGTGGATCATTGGGCCGGGATCTGGACTGGGCAGTTCTTAAATATCCGGCGATGACGACTTCTTTCATTGTTTCCTCCGCGCATATTCTTCTCTGTCCGACGTTAGAACCTTACGAATTTGAATCATAGCAAGCCCAAAAACCGCTGCCAAGCGGATGAGTGAA
>CAYMJV010000241.1:0-3051 GCA_964390545.1 uncultured Syntrophaceae bacterium | reverse complement strand
TGAAGATCCTTCCAGGTGATCAGATCCCGGTAGAAACGGCAGAGGATGAGGAGATCGAAGAGGGTCATCTTGTCTTCATAATCGACAAAGAGTTTTGCCTTCCCCTTGATCTGCTGGGGATCGATCTGTCCCGAAAGCTCGGATTTGTAGAAAGTGGCCCTCAGATGGCAGGCCCCCCGATCCGAGGTGGCATACGCAAGCCCCATTCCTTTCAGTACCCTGGGGTCGAAACCGGCAGGTTCAAGCCCTTTCACATGGATTGCCTTTTCCTCCATTCCCCAGACTTCGGCCGCAGATCTGACCCCTTGCGATAAAATCCTACCTAACCCCTTTCGATAGGCGATCTTGGTTAAGATCTCGGCAATTCCATCGACATCCCCGTAAGAAAGCCTCTCTTTAATCCTTCCTTTTTCTGAGGCCTCGATGGCAAAGGCAACCATGTTGCCTGCTGTAATGGTATCCATGCCCAGACGGTCGCAGAGGTCGTTGAGATAGATGATATCTTCAATTGATTTGACCATGCAGAGCCCACCGAAGGCATAGATCGTCTCGTATTGAGGGCCCATGATGCGAAGGCCACGATGCCTTCCCTGTTTAACCTTGGAGATATTCCCACAGGCCATGAAACAATGGGGGCAGGCAACGGGGCTGACCTCACAGCGCTCCAGGAGGCTTTCTGCGCTGATACTTTCCCAGCCGTCCAGTTTTCCTTGGGACCAGTATCGAGTGGGAAAAGCACCGATGGTGTTCATGATGGAGACGAGCATGGGCGTTCCGTACTTCTTATAGTTGGCAACGATCGGGTAATTTTCAACCCGTTCCTTGAACGCTTGGGCCAGCCTTTTCAGAGAGGAAGGATCCGCAACGTCTCGCCGTTTCTTTCCATGGAAGACGATCCCTTTTAATTTCTTCGATCCCATCACGGCGCCGATTCCAGCCCTTCCAAGGGAACGCCAGTGCTCACTTTCGATCACTGCAAATTTGACCAGATTCTCTCCGGCTGGACCGATGACAAGTGCTCCGGCTCCTTTGTCTCCAACTTTTCTTAATATCTTGTCTTCTGCTTCATAGGTCTCCTTGCCCCAGAGTTTAGAGGCTTTGTGGAAAACGACGTCTTCGTCGCTGATCTCGAGAAAGACGGGATGATTCGATTTCCCTTCGATGATGATGGCGTCATATCCCGTCCGGCTCATCGAAAAGGTGATTTTCCCACCAGAATAGGATTCAGAATAGATTCCAGTCTGCGGGGATTTGGTGAAGACGGCGTAACGGCTGGACCCGTAAAAAGGAGTGTCTGCCAGCGGACCTAACGTGAAGATGAGGCGGTTCTTGGCTGAGAAAGGATCAACATGGGATGGATTCTCTTTGAGAAGGAGATAAGAACCTAACCCTTTTCCGCCCAGGTAGGACTGAAGAATTGAGTCAGGAATGGGTTCGACCGAAACCTTTTCTCGGCTGAGGTCGATCCGGAGAAGCTGATTAAAAAAGCCTTTCATCAAACTTATATTAAAAGAAATTGGAAGGGTAAATCAACCCTTCGGCTGTCCCCGGTCTAATCCTTCGACTGCGCTCAGGACAAGCGCCCGGAGTTTGACTTCGGCGTGAGCTCAGTCGAACGCTCAGGTCGAGGGTGAGCCGTCGAAGTATCAAGGTTACTGGCTTTCCCCTCGCCCTTTTGTATTTACAAGCACAACGCCTGAAATCGCGAGAATTCCACCCAATAAAGAGAGGACGGTAGGCACTTCCCCGAGCCATAGCCATGCGACCAAGATAGCCAGTGCAGGATTAATGTAAAGAAAACTGACCGCATTGGAGGCAGGAATCCGCGAGAGGACATAGGTCCAGGCAACATAGGCAAGTACCGCTGGAAAGATTCCAAGGTAGACGACTGTCAAAGTGCCATGGAGGGAGGATTTATTCACCGCATGCGCTAATCCCGGGAGGAAGACCAGCATGAACACTGTTCCTACCCAAAGGGAGTAGGTCGTGAGTTCAAGGGGACTGTATTTTCTAAGATAGGGCTTTTGAAGAACGAAGTATATAGCAGTGGAAAGGGCAGCTAATAAAATGAGAAAAGCTCCCGGATCGAACCTCACCCCTTTCCCCTCACCCAGGGAGATCAGGGTGACTCCGAAAAAACTGAGGGCGATACCCAACCATCCCCAGATTCGTAATCGTTCATGTAGGAAGATTATGGATAGAAGAGCTGTGAAGATTGGTGCAGAGGCAACCAATAAGCTTCCTGCTCCTGCCGTCACAGTAACCTGGCCGTAAACTATTGCCACATGGTAAGCCGTGAAGCCTAGGAAACCAATTAAGAAGATGGCTGGGAGGTCACGCTTATCAGGGAGGCGCATCCGGGTCAACACAGCGTACCCGGCGAGCACGATCGAAGCCACTAAGAACCGGAACAGAACGAGGTGTTTTGGGGAATAATCAGCAAGAGCCGCCCTTATCCCGGCAAACGCCGAGGACCAGAAGAGAAGAGTTATTCCAACAGCAATCAGGGTTCGACCATCAAGTTTTTTCATGCTTTATCCTTAAGTCCTTTAATTCCACTCGCACACGCATTACCTTTAAGACGATCATAAGATGATGTCAAGGCTGAGCAACCCCAGCATTTATGCTGGCAAGTCGAAGGATTGACTTTCCCGCACATGACGTCTGGCATAAGAGCCGTAAAAAGAAAATCTAGCAGATTAATTCTCCCTTGCTCAACAAGGAGGTTTTTTGTTATTTTGCATCACATTGAGAGATAGAAGCAAATTCGCACTTAAGAGGAGGATCTGTCATGGCAAAAAAAACCACTGATTATAGGGACCACATAGAGGAAACGGTAAGAGCTTTTGGTGAAGACCGTGTGCTTCTTGTCAGCCGTGGGAAGGAAGGTCTCCCTAATGTTATGGCGATCGGATGGGGAACAACAGGAATCATTTGGCGAAGACCCATCTTCGTGGTGCTGGTACGCCCCTCTCGTTATACGTACAAGCTCATCGAGGAGACCGGGGAATTTACAGTCAATATTGTGCCGCCGCAATTGAAAGAGGTGGT
>CAYMJV010000240.1:0-3053 GCA_964390545.1 uncultured Syntrophaceae bacterium | reverse complement strand
TGCGGCTTCGTCCTCTCAAACTTCGGCTTCGACATGGCTCAAACCCTCCTTTAGGTTCCGGGTGCTCTCAGGCAACCCTTTTCAATTGGGAAAGGATCTCCTCACTCAGGGAGGGAGGCACAGGGCTGTAATGCGAGAATTGAAGTGTGAACGTGGCCCTTCCTTGGGTGAGAGATCGAAGGTCTGTTGCGTATCCGAACATATTGGCAAGGGGAGCTTCTCCGGCAATCACATTCGTCCCCGCTCGGTATTCCACCTTTGTTGTTTTGCCTCTTCTCGAGGTGAGATCGCTCAGCACCTGTCCCATAAACTCATCGGAGGTGATGATCTCGATAGACATCATGGGTTCCAGGAGAATAGGATGGGCACTCCGGGCTCCTTCTTTAAAACCAATGGACCCAGCAATTCTAAAAGCCATCTCTGATGAGTCTACGTCATGATAAGAACCATCCAAGAGGGTGACTTTAATATCCACCATGGGATATCCAGCCAGAACTCCTTTCTCCATGGCCTCCATCACACCCTTTTGAACAGCCGGGATATATTCCCGCGGGACCCTTCCCCCTACGATTTTATTAACGAATTCAAAACCTTTTCCTGGAGGCTGCGGTTCCAGCATCAACCAGACATGACCGTACTGGCCTTTCCCACCGGACTGGCGGATAAATCGTCCTTCCGACTTGATGGCCTTCGTAATCGTCTCCCGATAGGCCACCTGGGGCTTCCCCACATTGGCCTCTACGTTGAACTCCCTCAAGAGTCGATCGACAATAATCTCAAGGTGGAGTTCCCCCATTCCCGAGATGATGGTCTGGGCTGTCTCTTCATCTGTTTTCACCTTGAAAGAAGGATCTTCCAAAGCCAGTTTGTGGAGTGAACTCCCAAGCTTGTCGACGTCTCCCTTGGTCTTAGGCTCGATCGCAATGGAGATCACGGGTTCGGGAAAGTGTATCGATTCGAGGATGATTGGTTTTTTCTCGAGACAGATCGTATCCCCTGTGGTCGTATATTTGAGGCCCACTGCAGCGAAGATGTCCCCTGCAGTAACCTCTTCAATCTCCTCCCGTTTATTCGCATGCATTTTGAGCAGGCGGCCAATCCGCTCCCGTTTCCCTTTCGTGGGATTAAAGACCGAATCCCCGGACTTGAGAGATCCGGAATAGATTCGAAAAAAAGTCAGCTGTCCCGTGTAGGGATCATTCATGATTTTGAAAGCCAATGCGGAGAGAGGGTGACCGTTGTTGGCGGAGAAAGAGAGCGTGTGTCCCTGGAGGTCAATGCCCTTCACTGGCGGGATGTCTAAGGGCGAAGGCAAGTAATCAACGATCGCGTCGAGAAGTGGTTGAACACCCTTGTTACGAAAGGCTGCACCGCAAAGCACTGGAATTCCTTCCAGTCGGAGTGTAACCTCCCTGAGGGTCCGCTTCAGCTCTGATTCTGAAACCTCCTGGCCATCAACAAATTTTTCCATTAGAAAATCATCCCGTTCGGCCAATCGTTCAATTAGAAATTCGCGTTGCTGAGAGGCCTCCTTCAAATAATCTTCTGGGATATCCAAAACGTCATAATGGTCGCCGAGGCTGAGGGAATCATAAATGATGGCTTTCATCTTAATGAGATCGATGACGCCCTGGAAGTCTTCCTCTTTGCCCATCGGAAGCTGAATGGGGAGAGGAGTTGTTTTAAGACGATCGACCATCATCCGGAGGCATCCCTGAAAGTCAGCTCCTGTCCGGTCCATCTTGTTGATGAAGGCAATCCTTGGAATCTTATATTTGTCAGCCTGCCGCCAAACTGTTTCGGATTGGGGCTCTACGCCTCCTACCGAACAAAAAACAGCAACCGCCCCGTCCAAAACACGGAGGGAACGTTCGACCTCTATCGTGAAATCGACATGTCCAGGGGTATCGATGACATTGATCCGGTGATCCTTCCAGAAACAGGTGGTGGCGGCGGAGGTGATGGTGATCCCTCTCTCCTTTTCCTGTTCCATCCAATCCATGGTTGCGGAGCCCTCATCCACCTCGCCAATCCTGTGGGTGACGCCGGTGTAATAGAGGATCCTCTCTGTAGTGGTCGTCTTTCCCGCATCGATGTGAGCCATGATGCCGATGTTACGGGTGTGTTCTTTTAATAGAGAATTTGACACCAAAACACCTCTACCAGCGATAATGGGCGAAGGCTTTATTCGCCTCTGCCATTTTGTGGGTATCCTCTCTCTTTTTAATCGCAGCCCCTCGATTGTTTGCTGCGTCGATCAACTCTCCTGCAAGTTTTTCTTCCATTGTCTTCTCGGAACGCTGTTTTGCAAAGCCGATGATCCATCGGATCGCCAGGGCCATCTTTCTTGAGGGCCTCACTTCCACTGGAACTTGATAGGTTGCCCCTCCCACTCTCCTGGGCCTGACCTCAAGCAGAGGCCTCACATTATCCATGGCCTGCTTAAACGTCTTCAGAGGGTCCGACTGGGTTCGTTCCTTGATAATGTCAAGAGATCGATAAAAAATGTGTTCTGCGACACTCTTCTTTCCGAGACGCATGATTCCGTTAACAAATTTTGCGGTCAGCGT
The DNA here is from genome assembly GCA_964390545.1 of uncultured Syntrophaceae bacterium. Classification (GTDB taxonomy): domain Bacteria; phylum Desulfobacterota; class BSN033; order BSN033; family UBA1163; genus CAYMJV01. The sequence goes on along the minus strand of CAYMJV010000240.1, from coordinate 483 downwards.
ATCACGATATTTGGGGTCAGGTAGTATCTCCCTTTTCCTCACTTCTCTTTTTCTGGGCATAACCGTTCCTTCTTCTTTCTGCTTTTTTTGAGTCTCAGGGGAGAAGTTTTCTTACTTGGGTTTCTTGGCTCCGTATTTGGAGCGGCTCTGTTTCCTGTCTTGAACGCCTACTGAATCTAAGGTGCCACGGATGATGTGATACCGAACTCCTGGAAGGTCTTTCACCCTTCCTCCCCGGATGAGAACAACAGAATGCTCCTGAAGGTTGTGACCAATTCCCGGAATGTAGGTGGTCACTTCAATTCCGTTGGTCAATCTCACTCGGGCAACCTTTCGAAGGGCGGAATTAGGTTTTTTGGGAGTGGTTGTGTAGACTCGTATGCAAACCCCTCTTTTTTGGGGAGATCCCGTGAGAGCGGGGGCAGACGTCTTCCTTTTAATCCCTTTCCTTCCCTCTCGAACCAGTTGACTAATCGTAGGCAT
>CAYMJV010000239.1:0-3058 GCA_964390545.1 uncultured Syntrophaceae bacterium | reverse complement strand
TGCCTTGGTTTGCCTGCCTTCGTGACCGGTCGGGATTGAACGAGAAAGATATTTTCGGGGTATGGGAGATCTTCGTCGATGGCCCACTCCAAATCCTGGGCAGATTGATAATGGGCTTCCGCAAGCTTGCCAAGGCGCACCAGTTCCAACAGGGCTTCATCATTGACACATTGCTGATTTTGCTTTTCGAGGGAGGGCTCGACGCAGACGACCTTGTTTCCCTCCAGCTGATAGCAGATGGTTTTTTGAGAAATCGTCCGGTCCAAAATTTCGGACGATTTCTTATCCACCAGGAAATGGTCCGGGGAAACCTCTCCCTTGACTACGCTCTCACCTAATCCCCAATTGCCCTCGACAACGATCTTATCCTCGTCTCCGAGCACCGGGTCGATGGTGAACATGACGCCGGCACATTTTGCCTTCACCATTTTCTGGATGCCCACACTGATGGTCACATTGTCATGAGGCCATCCAATCTGATTGCGATAGGCGATGGCACGATCCGTAAATAGGCTTGCCCAACATCTCAACATGTGGCGAATCACTTGTTCTTCGCCTCTGATCCAGAGGTAAGACTCGTGTTGTCCGGCGAAACTGGCCGTCTTCAGATCTTCAGAGGTGGCGCTGGACCTGACCGCCACGGGGAGGTCTAGAACACCACACAGGTCACATAATTTTTTATAGGCTTGACCAATCTCTTTTACAATCTTTTCAGGGATGGGGGTCGATTCGATGAGATCCCGAACCGTCTGACCTGCCTTCTCTAAAGCTTGGACGTTTTCCGGGGGGATTTGAGAGAGGGTTCTCACGATCTGGTCTCGAACCCTCCCTCTTTCCACAAAGGTATCGAAAGCATAGGTGGTGACCGCAAATCCAGGGGGGACGCGAAGGCCGAGCCGAAGCATTTCCCCCAGGTTGGCATTTTTGCCACCCACTCGAGGTAAGTCCTTGCCTGAACAATCCTTGAACCAGAGGATATGCTTTTTACTTTTTGAAACCATGCTATTTGTCCAGAATAAATACGGCACCCAAGTTTCCGTCCACCCGGATCCTTTGACCTGTTTTGATCACCTGGGTTCCGGTGAACACGTTCATGACGACAGGGATTCCATACTCCCGACCCACGATGGCGGCATGGGAAAGACTTGCCCCTCGATCCACCACCACGCCATTGATCATGCTAAAGACAGGCGTCCAGGCAGGAGAGGTACTCATCGATACAAGGATATCTCCCTTCTGGATCTTCGGTAGATCTTCATCTTTGAGGACGACCCTTGCAATTCCTTCTGCCACGCCTGAGGATCCACACGTTCCATAGAGGTCGGCCTTGAGCTCAGGTTTTGGTACAGGCATGCTTCCGACGACCACTTTGAGCGCGATCGGATCCAACGACTGAACCAGACCGCCTACGGCCTGATCTAAAGTGAAGCCTTCTTTCATAATCGCAGGTGGATTTCCGCGCTGCATCCACTCTTGCCAATCCTTCTTACGACGTTCCACCAGTGGCTTCATGTTAATTTTATCCGGGTTGATCCCAGCTCGCCGCACCTCATCGGGTATGAGGAAGAAGATGTCATCCGGTTGGTTGATGGCCCCGCTTTTAGCGAACTTCTTTCCCAATGCCAGGCAACTTCGTCTCATCAAGGCATGGGTATAAAGATCGAGATAATGATTGTGTTCCTCGCTGAAGCGGCTGCAGTTCTGGGCTACCTTCATCAGCATGGAAAACCAGCTCTTTTGCTCCGGTGCAATCTTCCCCAAGACTTCCTTCTCTGCATCCTTCCTTTCCTTCGTCAGTTTCTTTCTGTCTTCGTCCAGGTCGAATTCTCCGCCCTTCTTCAGATACATTTTGATTGTATCAAATCCAGGGGTAGGGTCCTCCTGCCAGGTCGGCACGTTGATCTCAGCCATCCGCTCCATTCTCCAACCGGCTTCTTTGTCGAGGAACTCGTTAAACTCTTTCATAAACTTTTTCCCTTTGTCGCTACCCTCTAATTTTGTTTTGAGTTCCTTGGCGGGAGTCTCGGAGAATAGTTTGTCAAGGCCCATATCCTTCGCTTTTGCGGAGAACTCCCAGAGCCTTCGATCGACCCGGAAGCTTTCGTTATCGAAACCGCTTAATAATTTGTGGAATGTGGAATGGGTATCATCAATGTTGAGCAACTGCATGCAGAGCTGTTCAAAAAGGACATAAGGGGTATAAGTCCCATACATCATATGCATGTGGATCTCCCACATCCTCCGGCAGGTATCGATCGTTTCCTCGAAATTGTCTAGAAGCTGGATGTTCGTGGCGGTTTCAACGTTGAGAGCTTTCAAGCCATCATACCGTTTCAGTATTTCCTTTACATAACCTCCCCAGAGCCCATCGTAGCTCTCCACAAAAGGCCGGATGGCCTCCCTGAACTTTTTCTCCCTTTCGGCTTTCTCCTTATCCGAATCGACCATGAGGAGGCAGAGATAACCTCCTCCATCCTTGAACCGCCAGTCCCATCCTTTCACTGTGGGAAGCGAAAGGGTTTCGGCACCGTATTGCATTCCATGCCGGCAAAAATTGATCCAAAACCATCCAAACATAGGCGTCCATGGCGGGACGGAATGCGTGGCATCAAGAAACCAGGCGGGCGACTGCTCTAAATCGTACTTCTCATCAAACTCAAATCCTGGAACAACGTCATAAATCTTCATCTTCCCACCTCCTTAATGTGATTTTGATAAGATTCCGCCTTCTCTGCGGTATTCAATATGAAAGTCATCCTTTCATATCATAAAAACCACCTCCATTTTCTCAATTGAAAAATTTCAAGTATGATTGAATCGCTTTATGATCTGGCAGGAGATACCACAATATACTAAAGCATTTTAAGAAATCAAGTCCTTTCTCAAGTCTCAATTTTCACAATGAAGCTTCCTATTTTGGCCCCTGTTTTCCTTGCAATGGGTTGACACTTTACTTTCAGCATGTAAAGGGTTGTTTTCCCATGCCCCTGGTCCTTCAGGGCTTCGTAATTTCCTGTACCTTTTGCGATCACAAGGTCACTCTTTTTAAAGGTGTCAG
>CAYMJV010000238.1:0-3068 GCA_964390545.1 uncultured Syntrophaceae bacterium | reverse complement strand
TCTGGATTCCCGTTCCCCGATTGATACCTTCGAGGACAAGTTTCACGGGAATGACGAAATAGCGACTTCCTCCCTTCCCTGTCAAGGGGAAACCCCTGTAGTTTGAAATTTCGTGTATGAGTGTGTTATTTTTAGTTAGTATTACCTTTCAGGAGAAACCTATGAAACCTATCCTGTTGGAAATTGTAACCCAGGTCCTCACCTCGTATGACCATTGCCGCCATTGTGAAGTCTTCTTTGATCAGGCAGGCCTTGACAAGAAGTTTCATCAAAAAGAGGTAAACGAGTATCCTCCCGATTTAAAAGAGGAGTATGTCAAGCTTTGCGAATGGATGAAGGAATTAACACGACTTTATAAACATCGCCTCTTCATCAAGCTCATCGATGTTCAATCCTTTGTTGGAATTTATAAATCCTTGCGTCATGGGATTCGAAGATATCCCACCTTTATCATCGAAGGGAAGGAGGTCTATACAGGCTGGGATAAAAACCAACTCGAAGGCATTCTGGATAAGTACATTAAAACCTCCCTTCTCCCAAAACACCGAAGGGTTCAGCCGACGCTGACTTAGAAAGAGGAGGTGCCAGAAATGGGAAAGAGGGGTCGCTTCGGAAAATATGGAGAACAGAAGAGGCTTGAACGATTGCGCCAAAAAAGAAGGCCTTTGCCCTCTCCAAAAAATGTTAGCAAGCTTCCTGAAAAAAAACCATTCAAAAAATAACTCGGGCAAAGGTTAAGGTTTAGGTTAAAAAACCAATACATGATGAGTTCGTAAAAAGTCGAAAAACTGTCACTCCTGCGGAAGCAGGAGTCCAGAACTCTTTGACCGGAACGTGCCCCGCAAGCCCCGCGCTGTACGCGGGGTCAAGGGGCACGATATTAATGATATTACATTGCCGGGAAGCCCCGGCGTGCCTGTCCCGTCCTAACGGGATGGCCGAGGCTTCCATTTACTGGATTCCCGCTTTCGCGGGAATGACAAAAATGGAGAAATCTGGACTTTTTACGAGACCATCAATACATGTGGGCATATAGCTGCTTACGACACTGGGGATTGCATGCTCCTAAACCTCAGCCTGAACCTCAACCTAACGAAGTCTACAAGGTCTTGAGGATCTCTTCCGCAAAATCCCTTAGATCACTGTTTGAGGCAGTCATGGCCAGGATGTCAACCTTGGCTCTGAAGCCCTGTTTCTCCATAGGAGATCGGGCCTCATATAAATTCTTCATTGCTGCCAGGGCTTCGACCACCTTTCCCGAATCGGAGTAATCTAAGAGGAGGGAAAGGGTGCTCCAGTCTTCGGGGAGGCCATATTCCTCTAAATAAGATTTCACCACTGTATCAAACTGTTCGCTACCGTGATAGCGATCAATGTCATCACGTGCCTTCTGATGTTTCTTTGTTCCTTTTCTGCCCATAAAGAGTTTATCAACCTCCTTGCGATACTGTCTCTTCATCCACTCAGACTTGCGGGACCTCTCCCGAGGCTGCGGCTCCTCTTTGGGAGCATAGGGACTGCGATCCTTTCTGCGATCAATCTCCCTCCAGGAGATTTGCTCCCTTTCATCTTCATCACGATACCGGACCATTTTCTTCTTCTTTTACGACTCCTTTCCTGGTGAGATTTAAATCCCTGTTACGAGTTCTTTTGAAAAATCTTCTTTGATGCGAATGGGAAAGACCGCGATCCTCTTCCCATTCTTCTGAAGTACCAATTTGCTCCCTTGCCGGATTGAAAATTCCTTTCCGAGATCATTATACCATTTAGAGCCCACTAGGAAGGGATACCAACCCCTTGGATGCATTGCTTCGACAGAGAGAATCTGAAGTCTATCCCCCGGCGTTAGGTGTATCTCGTGGTTAGGTAGAATAAGTCTCTTCATATCATTGATTTTTACTAAGAGACCTCTGAACTCTTCATTTCTTTTTAGTTCATTCGAAATGGCCTCTGGCGAGGTGGAGGGAAAGGCTTCCACGACGATACCAGCATTTTCCATGATGGCATTGACGGCCATCGTCAAATAGCTCACGGATTGCGGAAAAGTGCAGTTCTTAGTCGCTTCAATGCCAAATGCCATTTTATGCTTTACAGTAAGGGCATAATAGGTCAACGATTTTCTCTGTTCCTTGTGCAACGACTTTTCGTGAGAGGTATTGGTATTATTCACATGAAAATGGTACGTCTTATCCGCAATCTGTGAATTGATCTTTCCTGTGACTTTCCGTGCAAAATGCTCTAATTCCAATCTTCTTCCGTCCGGTAGATCAAAGATGGGTGCATCAATGACGTTACATTGACCCCAACGAATTGGATTTCGAGTACCATCGACCCAGATCGGAGAGTAAAAACCGAACCCCTGATGCAGGTTGAGAATAATATCCGCTTGATCCATGAGAGATTTGGCCAAACTGACAACTTTATTATCTGGATCCCCGTTCTCTTCTCCGGGCTGAAATTTCCGATTCATATCCTGACCACTGAGACCGATTCTTTTCTTAGCTAATACAGCAAAGAGATTCAATCGAGGGACAACAATCAGGTTTCCCCTGAGGACCTTTAGGTCGGCATATCGATCGGCTGTAAGGTATCCTCCTGACTCATCACCATGAACGCCGGCAAAAACGACTACGGTCGGTCCCACCTCTCTTCCTTGGAGATGATAAACGTCTACTTCCTGATCCGACCCTTTAAAGAAGGTCTTAGTTTCGGAGAGGGGTTGCCTCCCTTGCTTCTCATAGGAAAAGTTCTTGAGAACGTCTCCCAAGAAGAAGAGTCCAAAAACTCCCATGAGGAGAAACCATCTCAGCCTCAGAGAGCGATATCGCCGATGATCTTCCATTGTCCCTGTTCTTCTCTCAGGTAGAGGGTTTTCCGGGTAGTGCTCTTGAAATTATCAGAGGCATAATCCTGATTGATTCTTAAAACAGCGATCTGTCCGCCATCTTTTTGGGAGAGGAGGAAGGATTTGCTCTCAATGTGAAGTTTGATAAAACGCTTCGATTGATTTACTCGCTCTTTATGCGCTTTGAATCGCTCGTAATTCATCCCCTCACTGTTCACGAAAT
>CAYMJV010000237.1:0-3085 GCA_964390545.1 uncultured Syntrophaceae bacterium | reverse complement strand
TTCACTCCTTTTCCGCCACATCCTAACAAGAGACCCATCACAAGGGAAAGGAAGAGACAATTCTTGAGTAAGATCTTGAAGTCCATGAAAAAACCCGCCTAAAATGAATGCAATCATTATGATCGGAATGGTGGATGATGTCAATAGAAGCGGGGGTTGCGGATTGCCTCAAATTAAATGTTACCGAGTGTCTGAATAAAAAGGGATCGTTGACTCATAATAGATGTTACCGGATATTTATCCTGGAAAGGAGTTCGGATTATGAGCCCACGATCGAAAAAAGAATACCTCGAAGTCTCGGCGAAAATGCGGTTGCCGGACAATCCCGCCTTAGCGGGACGGCCTATCGGGTTTTTGAAATCGCTGCATTCATCCCCGGGCACAGGGCGGGGCACTATGCAGCATTTTCGCAAACGATTACACAGATAAGAAAGAGAGCGTAAAGCAGTTCTTCCAGCCCTTCTTTTGGCTTGAATTTCGGGCCGAAAGTAAATAAGATAAAAAATTGAAAACTTCAGGTTGAGGCTAAGGTTAAGAAGGAAAGGAGAGGCTATGCGGATTGAGAAGGCGAAACGAATTGACCAGATTCCACCTTACCTCTTTGCAGAGATTGACAAGAAGAAACAGGAGATGAGAAAGAAAGGGGTCGATCTGATTGATCTGGGAATTGGAGATCCAGACCTCCCTACTCCAAAGCTAATTATCGAACGACTCAAGGCAGCCACAGAAAATCCCAGGAACCACCGCTATCCATCCTATGAAGGAATGATTGAATTCAGAACCGCAGTTGCTCGATGGTACGAAAAAAGATTTAACGTCCATCTCGATCCGCAAACTGAGGTGCTTTCTCTCATTGGTTCCAAGGAAGGCATTGCCCATATCCCCCTTGCCTTTGTCAATCCTGGAGACTATACCCTCGTACCCAGCCCAGGTTATCCGGTCTATCGGGTCTCGACCCTTTTCGCAGGTGGAACTCCTTACTTTTTAACTCTCCGGAAGGAGAATGGCTTTCTTCCGGACCTGTCGGAAATTCCAAAGGAAGTCGCAAAAAAGGCGAAGCTTCTTTTCATCAACTACCCGAACAATCCCACGTCTGCCATCGCCGAGAAGTCTTTCTTCGAAGAGGTGGTATCCTTTGCTCGTCGATATGAGGTCATTGTGTGCCACGATGCCGCTTACTCCGAGATCGCTTTCGATGGATATCAACCTCTCAGTTTCATGGAGGTGGACGGTGCCAAGGAAGTGGGGATTGAATTTCACAGCCTCTCCAAGACCTTCAACATGACGGGATGGAGAATCGGGTTTGCGGTGGGCCATGCTGAAATTGTCTCCACGCTAGGAAGGGTCAAAACGAACATCGATTCCGGTGTGTTCCAGGCGATTCAAGAGGCAGGGACCGAAGCCCTGAGTCACTTTGACACTCCCTTTCCGGAAATCATCAGCATCTATGAGAGGCGAAGGGATGTTTTGGTAAAGGGTCTTCGAGAGATTGGATTGGACGTGGATCTGCCCAAGGCGACTTTTTACGTTTGGTTTCAAGTTCCAAGGGGATATTCCTCTGCCCAGTTTGCCAGTCTCTTGATCGAAAAGGCGGGGATCGTTGCCACTCCAGGAAATGGTTTTGGAGAGGCAGGAGAGGGTTATATCCGCATGGCACTCACGGTAGATGAGAAAAGAATCAAGGAGGCCATTGAGAGGCTTAAGCAAATCCAATTCTAAATTATTTCCTTTTGCAACCTGTGCGGTCACCTATTCCTTCCTGTCCGATAACGTCTACCAACAGACAGGAGGCCGAAACCTTTTAGAAATGGGAGTACAAGATGCAAGAACTTCTCTTTGAAATATTTTTCATCGCCATTCTTATCCTGTTAAACGGTTATCTGGCCGGGACAGAGATCGCTGTCGTGACGGCAAGAAAGAGCCAGATCAAACACCTGGCTGAGAGTGGAAAGAGGAACGCCAAAATTTTTCTAAAACTGAAGGAAGAGCCCGACCGCTTTCTGGCGACGATTCAAATTGGCATCACGGGGGTGAGCGTTCTTGCCTCTGCAGTGGGAGGTGCAGCGGCGGTGAAGGTCATCAAACCTGCCCTCCAGATCGTTCCCATCAAGGCTATCTCCATCGCCGCGGAGCCCATTGCGATCGGAATCGTCGTCGTGATCATCACCTATTTTTCGGTGATCTTTGGAGAGCTTGTCCCTAAGTCCATCGCATTGATGCACCCTGAAACGGTAGGGCTTTGGACAGCAAGAACCATTGAAGCTTTTTCGAAGGTCACATCGATCTTTGTCAAAATACTCACCTTCAGCACAGCCATCGTACTCAGACCATTTGGCAGGAAGCCATTCACCGAAAGGGCTTACATCACTGAGGAAGAAGTGAAGATGCTGATCAAAGAAGGTGGAAAGCACGGGGTTTTTGAGCCGGCGGAGGAAAAAATTCTTCAAAGCGTTTTCGAGTTCACCGACATGTCGGTGAAAGAGGTCATGGTCCCAGATACACAGATGGTAGCGATCCAAATCGATAAGCCGCTCCATGAGATTGCTGCCCTCGTTGAAGAAGAACAGTTCTCTCGTTATCCTGTCTTCGGAAAGGAACTGAATGATATCAGGGGAATCCTCTATGCCAAGGACTTTCTGACCCTCTTTGCAAGAACAGGGCAAGTCGATATCCGGAAGATTATCAAGGCTCCACTTTTCATTCCCGAGACGATGAAAATCAGCCTCCTTTTAAAGGAGATGCAAAAAAAGAGAATCCATATGGCCTTAGTCGTGGATGAATATGGTGGCATATCGGGCCTCGTGACCATCGAGGACCTGCTCGAAGAGATCGTCGGAGAAATCAGAGACGAACATGATGTGGAGAGCCCTGTGATCCATCTCCCGGATGGGACCTTTTTGATTGACGCTTCCATCAGCCTCAGGGATCTGAAAGAGGACCACCAGATCGCCCTGCCTGAATCGACAGAATATGAAACCCTCGGGGGGTTCTTGATGACCACCCTTCAAAAGATCCCGAAGGTTGGAGATGTGGTAGTCACCGAAGGGAAAAGGATCAATATTGTCGAAATGGTCGGCCAGCGAAT
>CAYMJV010000236.1:0-3088 GCA_964390545.1 uncultured Syntrophaceae bacterium | reverse complement strand
TTTCAAAACCTGCTTTCTTGGAGGAATGGCAGCGAGGAGAAATTTCCCTCCCAGTCTCTCCGTTGCTTCGTAGAGTGACACCTGATGGCCCCGCAGGGCTGCGATCTCGGCAGCTTTCATCCCGGCCGGGCCTCCTCCAACAATCCAGACCTTCTTCGGTTGATCTGTCTTCTCGAGTTTAAGAATCTCCTCTCGCCCTGTTTCTGGATTGACAGCACACTGAAGTGCACCCTTTCGAATGCTTTGAATGCAGCGGTTACATGAGATGCAGGGAATGATATCCGCCGTCTTGCCTTGAACCGCTTTCACGGGCAGGTTCGGGTCTGCAATCAAGGCTCTTCCCATGGAAATGAGGTCCGCCTTCTTCTCTTCCAAAATCTGGTTGGCCAATTCAGGCGTGCGGATTCTTCCCACGGCAATTACGGGAATGCTCACAACAGATTTGATCCCCTGCGCGAGATGAGCAAAGATCCCTTCCTCCGCATAATAGGGAGGATGGTTCAAATATCCTGATGCTGCGACACAGGCTGAAACATGGAGGGCATCGGCTCCATTCCTTTCCAAGGCCTTGGCGATCTCTTTCGAGTCGTCCAGCTTCAACCCTCCCTCCACATACTCGTCAGCGCTGAGACGGCAGAGGACCAAAAAATCTGAGCCCACTCTATTTCTCACGGTTCTCAATACTTCAAGGGCCATCCTCATTCTTCGCTCAGGGTCTCCCCCGTATTCATCCGTCCTCTGGTTGGAGAAAGGGGATAGGAATTGATTGAGGAGATATCCATGGGCCATATGGATCTCTACGCCGTCCGCGCCTGCCTCTTTCACTCGACGCGCGGCTTCTCCAAAGGCTTCGGTAATCTTTTGGATTTCTTCTTGGGAAAGTTCTTTAGGCATCTCCTTGCGGACGGGGCAGGGGATGGCAGATGGAGCAACAATGGGTGAACCGGTGATGGAGGAAGAGGTCTGGCGACCAGCATGATTGATCTGAATCACGATCTTTCCACCCTCTCGATGGACGGCCTCTACCAACTTCTTAAAATGGGAAATGTGTTGATCAGAATCAATCAGTGCCATATTGGGAAAAGCTCGTCCCTGTTTCGTGATGCCTGTGTGCTCAGAGGTGATGTAACCTACCCCCCCTTTGATTCGTTTCACGTAATAGGCAATATGCCGATCATTGATAGATCCATCCTCTCCTGCAAAGTGGGTCGCCATGGGAGGCATCACGATTCGATTCTTTAATTCCAGATTTCCGAGTTGAAACGAACTGAAAAGGGTTCCAAATTGGGTCATCGGGATATCTCCAGAAGGATATTGAGAAAATAGTGGAAAAATTTTCTAAGAAATGGTATACAATATTGTATTAAACTGCGAACCATTTTAGACGAAGACAAACCTTATGTCAAGCCTTAATTCCATCCGTATTTCTCAGGAGATTGAGGAGGCTATCCTCTCAGGTCAATTTAAGCCAAGAGAACGTCTGGTCGAGATGGATCTGATTTCCGGGTTTGGGGGCAGCCGCACGGTCATCCGTGAAGCTTTGAAGAGGTTAGAGGCGAAGGGACTCGTGAGAGCCACTCCTTACCGTGGGGTGGTGGTGGCCGACCTCACCGTCGAGGAGATCGAAGAAATTTATTTTGTTCGGGCTGAGCTGGAAAAGATTGCTGCCCGTCTGGTTCTCAAGCACATCACGCCGGCAGAGATCCAACAGCTAAAGAAACTTTCCAAAGAGGTGGAAAGACATCTGCGTAGCAAGACCCACCAGATGATCGAAGTCGATTCCGAATTTCACCGAATGATGTTTAAGGTCTGCCAAAACAGTTACCTTTATGAGATGATCGACTACCTCCGCACCAAAGCCCATATCGTGCGATATAACGCCTGGTCGGTGCCCCATCGAATCGAGCAGTCCATCGTTGAACATCGAGAGATGATTAAAGCCATTGAAGATAGGAACCTAGCCCAATTGGAGAAACTCATTGTTAGGCATCTTACCTTCTCTAAAAATAGTTATTTGTCACAAGTGAAAGGATTGCCTTTGAAAAGGCGGGGTGGAGTGAAGGATTAATATGAAGAACTTCAAGATCTTGCTCTATGAGGACATGCACGAAACTGGAAAGGCTCTTCTGAAGGAGAAGGCAGAAATTTTTTTCGCCCGTTCCCTTGAAGAGGATTCCCTGATCAAAGAGGTGAAGGAGGTCAATGGAATCATCATTCGGGCGAACGGAAAAGTGACCCGGAGGATGATGGCGTCGGCACCGAAACTCAAAGTGATTGGGAGACATGGAGTCGGGGTGGAGAACATCGATCTGGAGGCAGCCACGGAGAAGGGCATATGGGTTGTGAATACTCCCGATGCCAATGATATTTCTGTGGCGGAACATTTCTTCGGCCTAGCGATCATCCTCTCGAAGATGCTGAAGAAGGCTGACATCGCCCTTCGGGAAGGTCGATGGGGGGCTCGTTACGAATACATTGGTAATGAACTTCACGGAAAGACCCTTGGAATTCTCGGCTTTGGCCGGATTGGAAGGGCCGTGGGTCGAATCGGACATAAAGGGTTTGACATGAAGGTTCTCTACTATGATGCCTTGCGATACGAAGAGACGGAGAAAGAGCTGAAAGCGATGAAGGTGAGTTTGGAAGAAGTGTTATCTGAATCCGATTACATTTCCATCAATCTCCCTATGCTGCCAGAAACGAAGGGACTTCTGGGAGAGAGGGAATTCGGATTGATGAAGCCTTCTGCCTTCATCATCAATCTCGCCCGAGGGCCTATCTGGGATGAGAAGGCCCTTCATAAAGTATTGAAAGAGAAAAAGATTGCCGGGGCAGGTTCGGACGTTTATGAAGTGGAGCCTGCTGCGAAAGGTCATCCCTTGTTTGATCTGGAAAATTTTGTTGGAACCCCTCATATGGCAGCCCATACAGAGGAGGCCTTGAGGAGGATGAGCCTGGTGGCGGAGGATGTGATCAGGGTCCTGGAGGGAAAGGCTCCGGTCCATCCGGTGAACCCTGTCGTTGGACAAAAAAGAAAAATGTAGGGTGCGTTCACCGAACGCGCCAAGTTAGAGGTGTGCCCTGCACT
>CAYMJV010000235.1:0-3091 GCA_964390545.1 uncultured Syntrophaceae bacterium | reverse complement strand
CTTCTTTAAATGTTATCATTCTTTTCCCTCCTTCCTGCGTAATTCCTGCCTGCCCACCCTCGGTCGGGACCGGGGTCGGCAAGCAGGGGAGACTCGTGAGCCGTGAACCGTGATCACCCCCCTTCTTTTGAAGTTTAAAGCACAATTATTCATGCATTTCAAATTGGCCAGCACTGTGACCGGAACGTGCTCCGTCCCGCCCTGGCGGGATAGGCGGGGGCTTCCCTTTATAATATTTGACCCGGAAAATTCTGCTACACTATACCAAGAAAACCACTTAACGTAAACTGTAAAATTCAGCGAAAAAAATAAGGTCCTGGCTCTCTGAAAGGGCTCCTAACTCATTAATTTTAAATGGTTATTTTCCGGGTTTAATATTCTCCCTCACCCATTTCACAGCTTCTTCGATTGGCGTTCCCGGAGTGAAGATGGCCTTGACTCCGGCTTGGGTGAGGGCAGGCATGTCCTCTTCAGGAACAATTCCCCCTCCGAAGACGATAATATCGTCTGCCCCTTTTTCTTTAAGAAGTTCAATCACCTTTGGGAAAAGATAGTCATGGGCACCCGCAAGGCTCGATAAACCGATCGCGTCCACATCTTCCTGGATGGCAGCGGCCACAATCTGCTCAGGTGTCTGATGGAGCCCTGTATAGATCACTTCAAAACCCGCGTCCCTGAATCCTCTCGCAATTACTTTTGCTCCCCGGTCGTGTCCATCCAAGCCAGGTTTTGCGATGAGAATTCGAATTTTTCGCTCCACGTTCTCCTCCGTCGAGCAGTTCGGAGTAGGGGCAATTCATGAATTGCCCCTACTCCGTTGGTTAGAAATACCCCGGATCTGTGTACCGGCCGAAGACCTCTCTCCACACGTCACAAATTTCCTGAATGGTGGCATACTCCCTGGCGGCATCGATGAGGTGAGGCATGAGATTCTCGCCATTTTTGGAAGCGATTCGAATCTGATTGAGGAGTTCTTTTACTTTTTGATTGTTTCGCGTCTGCTTCACCTCACGGAGCCGTCTTAATTGCCTTTCTTCAATCTCTGGTTTCATTCTCCAGATCGTAATGGGGGGATGCTCTGTCGCATATTTATTCACTCCCACAATTACCTTCTCGCCAGAGTCAATCTGTTTCTGATACTTGTAGGCAGCTTCGGCAATCTCCGCTTGGGGATAACCTCGCTCAATCGCGGCCACCATCCCTCCCATTTCATCAATCTTTCGGATATATTCCCAGGCCAGCTCTTCGATCTGACGGGTGAGGGCCTCCACAAAGTAGGAACCTGCTAATGGATCGATGGTATGACCCACTCCCGTTTCCTCTGCCAGGATCTGCTGTGTTCGAAGAGCAATCCCAGCCGCCTCCTCTGTTGGGATCGCATAAGTCTCATCCAGAGAGTTGGTGTGAAGGGATTGGGTTCCTCCTAAAACAGCAGCCAATGCCTCATAGGCGGTCCGGACGACATTATTATAAGGTTGTTGCGCCGTCAAGGAGCATCCCGCGGTTTGGGTGTGGAAGCGGAGCATCCAGGAACGTGGATTTTTTGCCATGAAACGCTCCCGCATGATCTTCGCCCATATCGTGCGGGCTGCTCTGAATTTAGCAATCTCTTCAAAGAAGTCGATATGGGAGTCGAAAAAGAAAGAAAGCCTCGGTGCAAAGTCATCCACGTTGAGGCCCCTCTCGATGGCCGCCTCTACATAAGCAATCCCGTCGGCCAGGGTGAAGGCGAGTTCTTGAACCGCTGTTGCTCCCGCCTCACGAATGTGATACCCGCTAATGCTGATCGTATTCCAACGGGGGACTTCCTTCGTGCAATACTCAATGGTATCGACGATGATTCGGAGCGATGGCTTCGGCGGAAGCATGAAGGTCTTCTGTGCAATGAATTCCTTCAGCATATCGTTTTGGATCGTTCCTCCAATATCTTTCTGGCCGACCCCCTGCTTCTCCGCGACCACAATGTACATGGCAAGTAAGATAGAAGCTGGAGGATTGATGGTCATGGAAGTGGTCACTTGATTCAAAGGAATCCCTTGAAATAAGATCTCCATGTCCTTCAGGGTATCGATGGCGACGCCACATTTCCCAATCTCTCCTCTGGCATTTGGAGAATCACTGTCATAGCCCATGAGCGTGGGATAATGAAAAGCAATGGAGAGGCCGGTCTCCCCATGGTCTAATAGGTATTGGAAACGTTTGTTGGTTTCCTCAGGACCTCCCAAGCCAGAGAACATTCGCATCGTCCAGAGCCTGCCCCGGTACATGGAGGGTTGAACCCCTCGGATGAAGGGATAAACGCCCGGGAAACCAATATCCCTGGAATAATCAATGTCTTTTATATCTTCAGGGGTATAGAGACCTTTAATCTCCAGATCGGAGACGGTGGTGAAACGAGGAAGGCGTTCAGGGGTTTCGCAGAGAATCTTCGATAAATCCTCTGCCCACTTTTCCTTCTCTTGTACAACCTTTTTGAGTTGATCCTCCTTGAACATGCAATCACCCCCTTCTTCGCCCCTCACCCTAACCCTCTCCCCACAGGGGAGAGGATGAAGGTGAGGGGGGGACTATATTTCGATGCCTTTCCGGGCAGAGACGCCTTTGCTGTAATAGTGTTTTCGTTCCACCATCTCTGTCACCAGATCCGCCTTCTCAATGATCTCAGGTTTTGCGTTTCTTCCAGTAAGGATCAGCTCTACCGACGCCGGTTTCGAGTCGATAAGTTGCAGAAGATCGGAGAGAGCGATCAATTCATAATCGAGAGCCATATTGATTTCATCAAGAATCACAATGTCGTACTCTCTATTTTCAATGGCTTTTTTAGCTAAAGCGAATCCCTCCTGGGCCCTCTCAATGTCGGCCGGGTCCGGATGGGATTTCGAGACGAAGCCTTTACGTCCTGCCCGCTTTATGATCAGATAGGGATGGAGTTTCCGGGCCGATTCGAGCTCACCGTATTCCGTATTTCCTTTCATGAACTGGATGACGAGAACCTTTAATCCATGGCCAACTGCCCTGAGAGCAAGCCCCAGCGCGGCAGTCGTCTTACCTTTTCCATTTCCTGTATAAACCTGGACCAAACCTTTTTCCA
>CAYMJV010000234.1:0-3105 GCA_964390545.1 uncultured Syntrophaceae bacterium | reverse complement strand
CATGGTGCGCTCTATGTGATTACGGGTTTTGTCGTCTGGTGGCTCCTTAATAAACTTCATCTAAATTATTTTGTTGCCATCCCGCTTGCCTTAGTCCTAATGGGTTTGGTGGGTGCAGCCATCTATCGATTTGTTCTCATCCGCGTGAGAGGCATGGCCACCTCTGAGATTATCGCCACCTATGCTTTGGGATTGGCTGTTCTCGAATTCTTGCGTTGGGCAGGGTTCAAAGGGATGACCTATACGCTTCCTGCTTTCATTGAAGGAAGCGTCACGATAGGAGGAGTTCCCGTTGACCTCCAACGAATCATTGTTATAGGGATAGGGATCGTCGTGGTCTCCTTCATGTGGCTCTTCACCCATTTCAACAGAACCGGCTTGGCATTGAGAGGGATGGCGCAGGATGAACATGCTGCCATGATGCTGGGAATAGATTCTGACTGGATGGCCGTCATTGCTATGGCCATGGGATCTATTTTAGCCGGACTCTCCGCTATCGCTTTACTTCCTTTAGGCAACATTGTTGTTGAGGCGGGTTACAATGTACTCATTCTCTCGATCGCTGTATGCATTGTGGGCGGATTGGGAAGCTGGGTGGGAGCGATCTTAGCCGCCTTTATCATTGGATTCCTCCAAATCATTGCCGCTTACGTCCAGTCCCATTTCCAGATGGTCGTGGCGCTCCTGGCGATTATTGTAACTCTTATCCTAAGGCCTTCCGGACTCTTTGGTAGACAGAAGGAACTGGAGGAACGTGTCTAATGAAGAAACTCCAAATCCCAATTTCCAAATTCCAAATAAATCCCAAACTCCAATGACCTAAATTCAAAATAGTTTAGAACATTTGAATTTGGGACTTCGATATTGCTTGGGATTTGGGATTTGTAATTTGGGATTTGAAGAGATCGAAAGCTATTATCGGGATATTAAGGACCAGAGATGAATACGACAGAGAGGCGCAAGGAAAGATTAGACAGGGGCATCAAGGTGCGGACAGAAGGGATCTACGCCGTCTCCTCATGGCAAGAGGTCACTTACCTTGTCCTTCCGAGATTGGTTCTCATCGCGGGCCTCCTTCTCCTCCCCCTTCTCATGCCAAACCTCTATTGGAATAGTGTCATCTCCACGGTCGGTATATATGCCTTACTAGCCCTTGGGTTTGACTTCTTAGCCCATTTTGTAGGACTGGTCTCCCTGGGAGGCGCCTTCTTTATCGGGGTAGGTGGATATACTGCGGCCATCCTCAATAAATCCTTGGGTCTCTCACCTTTTTTCACCATTCCCATGGCCACCCTGGGTGGAGCTATTATTTGTACCCTTCTTCTTCTTCCTGCCCTTCCTCTCAGAGGAGTCTACTTTGCCATTGTGACGCTTATGTACCCCCTGGCTCTCAAGGAAATCATAGTAGCATTAAATATCCTGGGTGGAACAGATGGTATCCTTGGGGTGGCCAGCTTTCCTAACCGATGGATTGAACAGTATCTCATCATCTTGATCCTTATCTTTGCACTATTCGGGTTAAGGAGATTAGTCAATGAGGATATTGGACTCGTGTTCCGCGGAGTCAAGGATAATGATCAGTCTGTCAGAGCCTCTGGATTAAGCATCACGCTATACAAGGCGATTGCCGTTTTCATTGCTTCTGGGCTTGGTTCTCTCGGAGGAGCCTATCTTTCTCATAAACATATGTGGTCAGGAATATCCCAATTCGCCCTCGATTTCTCCATCATTCCTATTGCGGCAACGGTGATCGGCGGAGGAGGAACGCTGGTAGGTCCTGTATTGGGTTGTTTCCTCCTGGTCCCCATCTCAGAATTTTTACGAGCCTTTGGAACTTTGAGAATTGTTTTCTATTCCGTAATCCTGATGGCGTTCATTATGTTTCGGAGCGAAGGTGTCATGGTCTACGCTCAGCGGAAATACCATCAGTTTGAGAGGTGGGTCAAGGTATGAGCGGAGATGAAATTCTCCAGGTGACAAAGGTTTCCAAGTCTTTCGGCGGCGTCCAGGCACTGCTGAACGTCAGCTTCAATGTTGAGCAGGGCGAGGTCTTTGGGATCATTGGTCCCAATGGATCCGGAAAGACAACGCTCATCAATTGCGTCACGGGTTTTATCAAGATGGATTCTGGCAAAGTTCTCTATAAAGGGAAAGACATTAGTAACAAGGCCCCCAATCAGATTGCTAATCTTGGCGTCACAAGAACTTTCCAGATCATGAGGCCTTACTACAGCCTGCCCGCTTATAAGAACTTGGTTATTCCTCTCTTCTCACCAAGGGCCAGAAGAACGGGCGGATGGAGAGGAGGAGGCAAACTCGGGGATCGGGAAACGGTGAGCATCGATATTCTGGAGGAGATCGGCTTTGAGCGGGACTCCTTTGTTCCCTATAAACTCGCCTCCAGCTTGCCAACGGGTTATCTGAAGCGCCTTGAGCTGGCTCGATGTCTTGCCCTGAGGCCTGATATCATCCTGTGTGATGAGGTCTTTTCGGGACTGAGTATGAGCGAAATTGCGAGCATGGTCCCTCTTATCGAAAAGTTACAGATGGATGGAATTACCCTGGTGATGATCGAGCACCGGTTGAGAGAACTTTTCCGGGTAGCCAGTCGGGTCATGGTCATGAATTTCGGAGAAAAGCTAACAGAAGGCATCCCGGAGGACGTGATGAACGACGAAAGAGTCAAACAGGCCTACCTAGGATCGGAGAAGTTACTCGATTATACCTTTGAAGGCTAAGAAAAAGATCATTGTAAAATTAGCATTCAACAATGCTCAATTAGCAGTGAAAGGGAAACAAACAAATAACATCTTCACTGGCTGTTTAAAAAGCACCAAAATACCGAGCATGTCATTCTGAGCCCTTCGCTCACTGTCACTCTGAGCGAAGCGAAGAGTCTGATTTCATGGCTTAGGATAAACTCCGCGAAGAATCTCATCATTCTAAACGATGAGACCCTTCGCTTCGCCCTGAACACCATGCGGTGCAGGGCTTCGTTCAGGGTGACAATAAACCAGAGGTTCTCAGCAGACCGCTGGATGTTAATTTTTCAATTTGCAATGAGGCTTTAGGATGATGGAAGGCGAGCTAACGTTTACACGCTTT
>CAYMJV010000233.1:0-3146 GCA_964390545.1 uncultured Syntrophaceae bacterium | reverse complement strand
AGAGAAACTCGAGTTCGGAGGGATTGAGCATAATCAATCTTTCCCCTCATTCCCCTCTCAGTAATTGCGGCCACCTTCTCTCCCACTCCGGCCAACTTCGCCACTTCGTCGACAATCTCGCCATCCACAATCGTGGAATCCATATCAAAAACGATCACCTTTTTCCGTTTCTTGAAGGTGGACTCGGGCTGAACAATGATATCCATACCGGTTCTTCTGGCCACTTCTGTGAAGTCATCCCGGAGAAGTGATAAATTTGCATCCCGGAGATCAATCCACATCTCCATTCCCAAGAATTCACCTCTTGCGATCATCTTGATTCGTTCGATATTGCAATGATGTTCGGCCAATGTGGAGGAAACAGCGGCGACGACCCCAGGCCGGTCCGATCCGACGATGGTGAGCACATAAGGCTTTTTTGTTTCCGCCAATCTCAACCCTTTAAATTCATGAAGAGGAGTGAGGGTGATATTCATCCCCCGTTTTGATGCCAACCGCTGGAGATCCTTCCGGAGCTGACCCTGCCGAAATCGGGGACGAAGGGGTTGAAGAAGGAGAACCATGGTGAACTGGGAATGAATGACCGTCTGTTCGATATCAATGATGTTCAATCCTTTTCTAAAGAGAAACTGGGTCACTTCTGAGACAAGCCCTACCTGGTCTTCTCCGATCACCGACACGACAAGGAGGTCTTCCCTTTTCGAAAGAGATTGGATTAACATGATTGTAAATCTCCGATCCAATCTTAAATATCCTAAAAATGAGTGGCCGTCAACGATTTTACCCATCTATTCTTATCCAAATAACCTTGAATGGAAGAGCGAGATTTGGTATGAAATGAAGAGTGGGGGGATAAACAAGATGGTATCATTAAAAGAGAGGATCCGGGTCGCCTCAGGTGAGGGAACGGTTGATCTCCTCATCAAAAACGGAAGAGTCGTGAATGTCTTCTCGGGTCAGATTGAGCGAAAAGACGTGGCCATTTTTGACGGGAGGATTGCGGGCCTTGGAGATTATCCAGCGAAAAAAATAGTTGATGTCAAGGGAGACTTTCTCTGCCCGGGATTGATTGATGGTCATCTCCATATTGAATCGAGCATGGTGACCATCCCTCAGTTTGCCAGAGCCGTCCTCCCTAATGGGACAACGAGCGTTATTATCGACCCCCACGAAATCGCCAACGTCATGGGTTTAAGGGGCATCCGTTTCATGGCAGAATCTGCAAGAGGCATTCCTCTCAATGTCTTTATGATGGCACCCTCCTGCGTCCCCGCAACCAATATGGAAACCTCTGGAGCTGTTTTACGAGCCACTGAGATCAAATCCCTTCTGAAAGAACCCTGGGTTATTGGGCTGGCAGAGATGATGAACTTTCCGGGAGTAATCTACAGAGACCCGGAGGTTCTCAAAAAGATCGAACAGGCAAAGGGGAAACGCATCGATGGCCATGCTCCCTTGCTCTCAGGAAAGGCATTGAACGCCTATCTCACAGCAGGAATTCGATCCGATCATGAGTGTACCACTCTAAAAGAGGCAAGAGAGAAATTGGCGAACGGCATGTGGGTCATGATCCGGGAAGGAAGCACAGCAAGAAATCTAAAAGACCTCCTCCCTTTGGTCACCCCGAAGAACTCAAGGCGTCTTCTCTTTGTAACGGATGACCGCCATCCGAAAGAATTAGTTGAGGAGGGACACATCAATTCAATTGTCAAAAGGGCGATCAAGTTAGGGACCGATCCCATTCTGGCCATTCAGATGGCCACCCTTAACCCTGCGGAATACTTCAGACTCGATGACCTTGGCGCGATTGCGCCCGGCTACCGGGCTGACATCATCACCTTCGATCATCTTGGAGGATTTCAAATCAAAAAGGTTTTCAAAGACGGAGTATTGGTGGCAGAAGATGGGAAGATGGTTTCCCGACCTATCGAAATTTCGTCCTTTTTGAAAAAGGGTGTTCAGAGTTCAGTCCGAATTAAGGATATCAAAAGTGACACATTCGTGATTCGAAGTAATCAACTTCTGGCCAAAGTCATCCAGCTGATTCCTGATCAAATTGTCACCAAAAAAGTGATGAAGAAGATCGTTCTAAAGGATGGCGTGGCCCTTCCTAATCTGAAAGAAGATATTCTCAAGATTGCGGTCATGGAACGTCACCGGGCGACCGGAAATGTTGGCCTTGGCTTTGTTCAGGGGTTTGGTCTTAAAAGAGGTGCCATTGGCTCTTCCGTGGCTCACGATTCTCACAATCTTGTCACCGTTGGGACGAATGACGAAGATATGCTAAAAGCGGTGATTACGATTAAAAAGATGGGAGGAGGACTGGCAGTGGTTTCAGAGGGAAAGGTTCTGGCTTCCCTCCCATTGCCAATTGCAGGTCTGATGACCGATGCTCCTGTCACCCGGGTCAATCATCAGTTAGAAGCTCTTCTTGAGGCAGCAAATTCACTCGGATGCAAGTTGTCCGACCCCCTTATGACCCTTTCTTTCATCTCTCTGCCCGTCATCCCGGAGCTGAAGATTACAGATAAAGGCTTGGTGGACGTAAACAAATTTAAAATTGTGCCTCTGTTTGGAGAAGACTGATTCTAACCAGTACGCAGAAAGCAGTAAGCAGTAGGCAGAAACAGAAAAGCAACTCTTTTGGGTCTCCTTCTGCTTACTGCCCTCTGCCTACTGCCTACTAAGGAGGATTTCGAGATGGACTGGGATCATCTTTTAGAAGAAGCGACTCGTTATCTTCAGGAATACATTCGAATCCAAACCGTCAACCCACCGGGGAATGAGATTGAGGGGGCAAAATTTTTCAAGAAGATATTTGAGAAGGAATCTATCCCCTACCAGATCTTTGAACCCTCTCCGGGTCGGGGTAGCATCCTCGCCACCTTAAGGGGAAGTGGGGAGAAAAAATCTGTCCTCCTTCTCAGCCATATCGATGTTGTCCCGGCTGAAAAGGGGCGCTGGGAGGTCGATCCTTTCGCAGGCGTCATTAAAGATGGGTACCTCTATGGCCGTGGGACCCTTGATGACAAGTTTATGGGAATCATTGAGATGATGGCCGTCCTGATTCTGAAGCACGAGGGGATTCCTTTAAAAAGAGATATTCTCTTTTTTGCAACAGCCGATGAGGAGATGGGTGGAGGCTT
>CAYMJV010000232.1:1160-3157 GCA_964390545.1 uncultured Syntrophaceae bacterium | reverse complement strand
TTCTGCGTTACCACCATGAGCAGGGGCTGTCCAAACGCAGGCTGCGTCCAGAGGAGTTGTTCGCCCCCGAAACGATGTCGGCTTACAAGATCTGATGTCAGGTGGTGCTGAAAAGGGGGACGGAGGGGGATTTGATTCCAAGGTTTCTTGGAGATTGGGGTTTATCCTCCAGCAAGCATCACAAGAAGGTTGATTTCGTCGCCGTCCTTAACGGGTTTAGCGAGTTCATTTGGGTAGGCTGTCGCATGATTTACAAAAACCTCAACAACATTTAGCAGCATATCTTTCTTGGCAAATAACGCTTTCTCCATTCCGGGGTACTGCTGAACCAGGTAGCTCAGACATTCTCCTACCGTATTTCCTTCTACGGATACCACTTCCAAGCCATTTGTAAATTGCCGATGAGTTGTATGGATGTGTACCCTAACAGGCATGTTTTATTCCTTTCGGGCGCCCTCATCCCCCTTCTCCATCCAGAAACTGTGTCACAATTGGGAATTCGACAAAGACTCTACCAAAGAGAGCAGACAGCCGGATGAGAAAGCTTTAGATCTGATAATGGATTTACCCCGTTAGAAATAATGCCCCGCAGCTCTGCTGCAGGCTTAGATCTTGAAATGATTTCGGCGGGTTTAATGCCCCGCTGGAATTTCTAACGGGGTTTATTTTCCTTTTAAAAGCGTATGTGCGACCACCAACCGCTGAACCTGATTGGTCCCTTCGAAGATTTGAATGACCTTGGCATCCCTCATCATTCGCTCAACCGGATGATTCCTCGTGAGACCCTCCCATTGCAGGATCTGGACGGCTTCGGTTGTTACTTTCATGGCAATGTCGGAAGCAAAATATTTCGACATAGCTGAAAACATCTGAACCGGGGTGCCTTTGACCTTTTCATCCATCATCCTTGCAGATTTATAAACCAGGGCCCTGGCAGCTTCGATTTCCACTGCCATCTCGGCTAATTTCGACTGGACTCCCAGCGCTCCGTTCTTGCTCTCAAACCACCCTTTGGCTTTACCATTGTCAATGAGGTAGTTTAAAGCCCCTTGCGCCAGTCCCACGGCCTGAGCACCAATGGCTGGCCTCGAACGGTTCAACGTTCTCATCATAAGCCACCAACCCACTCCCTCATCTCCGATCCGTTGGGATACCGGAACCTTCACGTCTTCCAAAATCACTTCTGTCGTGTTCGAGCCCCGAATCCCCATTTTCTCCTCTGTCTTTCCAACGGAAAGACCAGGCGTTCCCTTTTCTATCACAAAGCCCGTAATCCCCTCCATCTTCTTTTCATGACTCGTGACGGTAAAAACCGTATAAAGGTCTGAGACGCCCCCATTCGTGATAAAACATTTTCTCCCATTCAGTAGATAGTGGTCGCCCTTTAGGATGGCCTTTGTTCGAATAGAAGCCGCATCTGATCCTGCTTCAGGTTCTGTGATACAGAAACAGATCAGGCCCTTCTCTTTGGATAATTTAGGCAGAAACCTTTTCTTCAATTCCTCGGTTCCTCCTAACACAAGAGGCATCGTTCCAACCGCTTGAACGATAACGAGGAGTGAAGAAGAGGCGCAATAAATAGCCATCTCTTCCGCCACCATGCAGAAGGAGGTAATGTCTCCATCCATTCCCCCATATTCCTTTGGGATAATGAGGCTCAAAAAACCATGCTGTGCGAAGACGTCGGCAATATCCCAGGCAAATTTCCCTGTTGCATCAATTTCCTTTGCCCGGGGGGCCACCACGCTTCTGGCCACTTCCCTAGCCTTCATTCTCCAACCCTCTCTCATCTTTTCAACATCACTCATGTTCATTTCTTCATCCTTCAGTTCAGCCTTCGCCTCGACCTTAGCCTTTCCTTTATCCAAACCTTTACCTCAGCCTCAACCTTTTCTTTGGTATCTACATACTTGATCCACCCGACACTTCGATTGTTGCTCCCGTCACAAAACTTGCCTCATCCGAAGCCAAGAAAGCCACCACATTGGCAACCTCCT
>CAYMJV010000232.1:0-1060 GCA_964390545.1 uncultured Syntrophaceae bacterium | reverse complement strand
GTCACAAAACTTGCCTCATCCGAAGCCAAGAAAGCCACCACATTGGCAACCTCCTCAGGTTGACCAATTCGTCCCAAGGGAGTACGTTCTATGATCATATCTCGATACTTCTCGGCCATTTTGGCAATGGTCGGGGTCAGGATCAACCCTGGAAGAACAACATTGACATTGATCTGGTAACCACCCAATTCCCTGGCCACGCTTTTCGTCAGACCGATAATCCCTGCCTTGGCAGCACTGTAACTGATCGCCGCAATGCCTCCGCTCTTTGCATAAATGGAGGAGATGTTGATGACCTTTCCATATTGGTTCTCAGTCATGTGGGGAGCTACTGCCTGGATGCAGTTCATCGCTCCCTTCAGGTGAACGCCCAATACGGCATCCCAGTCCTCTTCTTTTACTTTAAGAAGGGTCGCCCCCCGATCAAAGCCAGCATTGTTGACCAGAATATCAATTCTCCCCCAGGCCTTTAGAATCTCTGCTACCATGTTTTGAACCTCGATGCGGTTGGCCACATCGACTTTCATAAACAAGGCTTTCCTCCCCAACGCTTCCACTTTTTTCTTCGTGTCACTGCCTGTCTCAGGGTTCCATTCTGCAATGACCACATCTGCTCCTTCCTGAGCCATCTTCAGGGCAATGCTTCGACCGATCCCCTGCCCTGCTCCCGTCACAATCGCCTTTTTACCCTTGAGTCTCATTGGCTCACTTCCTAAAAATTAAATCACCCCTGCCCCCTCGCCTTGCAGGCGAGGTCGTTCAGATAAAAATGGTAGGATATTGTTTTTAATATCCTTTTTTCAAAAAAAATGCAAGATAGATATGAAAGGCTTTAGGATGAATCCCATCTCCCATCGCTTAAAAAGAGAGGCTTACGTCTTTCATAAAAAGATTGACAATAACAAATGATATTAGGTATGGTAGAGGCTCTCATAACAGTAATGGGGCTGTGATGAGGTAACCCAATTTCGAAAGGAGGCATTAAAAATGAAACAGAAGAGACTATTGATTGTGGTGGGGATTCTTTGCTTGGGGCTCATGGTATCTGTCTTGCCCTTCG
>CAYMJV010000231.1:0-3167 GCA_964390545.1 uncultured Syntrophaceae bacterium | reverse complement strand
GCCACCCCGGTGAACCCATTCGGGTCTCTTCCATCGAGCTCATATTTATTATTGAGATAAACCGCTATCTTGAAGGCCTCTTCCGGTGTTTTGCTCCACTCCAGAATCTTCTTCCCCCAGTACATCCTCATGTATCCATGCATCTTTCCCTTGATGACCATCTCCTTTTGGGCAGCGTTCCAGTAGGGATCGTGAGTTCCGGCGTTCTCAAGTTCCTTAGGGGAATAGAGATATGGACGCCTATCTTTTTGATGAGTTCTTAAAGTCTTCTTCGCCCAATCAGGAATGGCCTCAAGAGAATCATATTTCTCATTATAGAATACAAAATTCATACTTAGTTCTCTTCTAATAATCAGCTCTTCGAGAAACGCTTCTGCTCCCAGGCTCCTCGTTTTCGAAACCTTCAGGGCGATATAGAGGGGTGAAAGCTGTCCAAAATGTAAATACGGGCTTATATGAGAAAGATAATCAAGGGTAGGGTCATTTCTCAATTCTGGAAAACGATCTAATTTGCTCTCTAAGAAAATTTCGAGATGACTTTTGGCCTCTTTGGTTCCCCCGTGAGAAGAGTCGACTTTTTTAACGCTCCGGTCGATGCGAAGTTTGGAGATTGCCTTTTCCACATTCTCAATGTCAAAAGAATCAAAGTCGAGAGAAAGGGAATCGGTGATGGGTTCATGCTCCTTCAATGGAACGAGAAAGGCATCCAACTTCCTCGTAATCTTTGACCTTATGGTTGCCGCCGCATATTCTTCCTTGATTGACGTCTCTTCCACCGGGACGACGACATCGGTCTCCACCTGAATCAGTGGACAATCCATCTTCTTGGAAGCATCATCTCTCCAGGTCCTCTGGATCCTCAGATAACCTCGATCCACCACAACCAGGGAGGCTTTCTTGACTAATTGAAGAACTCCGATCTCAGGGGACTTATGGAGGATGACCATTTGAATCCCTCTCTTTTCGAGAGAGCGCTTCACCTCCCTCAGTCCTTCCAACATAAAGGTGTAATGCCTTTCATTCGCTTCTGGGAATTGATCGGTGATTCCAAAAAAAGCAATTAAAGGCTTCCGAAGTTCGTTGGCCTTTAAGATGGCAAACTCAAGGGCATGATTATATTCAGCCCTCTGGGAGGCTTGCATCCAGTAAATCACATACTTCCCTTTATGGATCTCCTTCCGATTGAGGGCCTTGATTCTTTCTTTTTGTATCATGTCATCTCTTCCCATGCTCTATGAGTTCAAAGTCCAGAATGAGAAATTTAAGAGAACGGCAAAACTGACCCATAGAATATAGGGCACCAGTAGGAAAGCGGCAGTCCTTGAGATTCTTAAGAATTTTCGGATGGTGATGAAAATGGCGATCCACAAAAGGACGATATTGATGAGCCCTAAAAGAGGCGACTTAAGCCCGAAAAAGGCCAATGACCAGCAGGCGTTCAAGATGAGTTGAACAAAGAAGAATACCAAAGCTATTTTGACCTGTGAATTGCCTTTTCCTCTCTGCCACGCAATGAACAAGGATATTCCCATCAAAACATATAAACCCGTCCAGACTGGACCAAAAACCCAATTGGGAGGGTTGAAGAATGGTTTCTTTAACAATTCATACCAAGTCGAGATTACTGGGATCGTGGCGAGGGAACCAATCAAACCTGCCAATTGACAGAGAATGATGCTTGCAACCAGTTTCAGAATATCTATGATCTTCATCTCTCCGCACTTGGATAAGAGATCAAATCCAAAAACTGTTTAAGGATACGGGCGGTCGCTCCCCAGATGATATGATTCCCGTATTGGTAAGCCAAAACAACTTCCTTTCCAGTTCCTCGGATGATCTCCCTTTCGCTGAAACAGTCTTTATCGAGCAAGGCCGAAAGGGGCACCTCGATCAATTCAGCAATCTCTACCTCGCTTACCTTAAAAGGATAGGGATAGGGGAAGAGGCCAATAATTGGGGTAACAATAAATTCAGTAATGGTCACAATGTCATCTAAAACTCCAATGATTTGAACATCATCTTCTTTAAGTCCGATCTCCTCAAAAGCTTCTCGGAGTGCAGTCCTTTCTAATTCAGAATCCTCTTCGTCAACGCCCCCCCCAGGGAAAGAGATTTCGCCTTTATGATACTTGACCTGGTCAGACCTCCTGGTGAAGAGGAGATGACAATTCTCTCCTTTCCGGAAAAGCGGAACAAGTACCGCTGCATGGGAAAACGGGGGATGCTGAATCACTCTCCTTTTTCTTGAAGAGAGGATTTCCCGTATCTGATTGACAAAATCTTTTTCGCAATAATTCATTACAAAGTTATTCTTTATTAATCCCCCCTATCCCCTTTTAGAAAAGTCGGTACGACTCGAAACCGAGGGGGGTTGGGAGGGGATTTGATTAAGATGCTTCCTTTAAAAACTCTTCAAGAGTCATGATCCTTAATAAGGGATAGAGGGCAAAATCCCGGTAGAGGCTAAGACATCCTTGATGAAATTCCTTGTTCCGGCTTGCCGTACAATCCTCCAAAATAATGGCTGAGAAGTCATGGCTGAGGCCATCCATGACTGTCATCAATACACAAACTTCCGTCGTGATCCCTGTGACGACGACCGTATTTACACCGAGCATTCGAAGGGTTTGGTCAAGGTCGGTTTTAAAGAACGCGCTGAAGCGCCGCTTGGGCAATACTATGTCCGCCGGCACAGGTTTGAGATCATCTAAAACTTCTGCACCCTGCGTCCCCCGTAGAGCATGGACCTTCATTCTCCCTTTAAAGATGAAATCTCCCTCCAAGAAACTGTCGCAGGCAAAGACGATTGGAAACCTTCTCTTCCTTCCTTCTCCTAAGAGCTTCTGAAGGTTGGGGATGATGGCCTTTCCCTCTCCGTAATAGGGGTTCCTAGCGCTTTCCTTTAAATTATCTTTTAACATATCGACCACAATAATGGCGGGCTTCATGAAGACTCCTGTCCGGGAAATGACCTGATAATCCCTCCTGGCCTCCCTTTAAAAAAGGGACGTACTAATAATTCCCCCTTCTATAAATGTGATAGAGAGGAACTATTTCAACCTATAAACACGCAACGCATTCTCTGTCGTCACTTCAGCCACTTTTTCAAACGAAACCTTCTTGATCTCTGCCACCTTCTGCGCGGTATATCGAACATAACTCGGCTC
>CAYMJV010000230.1:0-3185 GCA_964390545.1 uncultured Syntrophaceae bacterium | reverse complement strand
TCAGTCGTCCCAGCCGATCTGCCTCTTCTTCGTGACAGGGAGTTTAAACTTTTCCTTTAACCTCCTGACAACCAGATCCGGGACCAAGCCTTCTACGGCACCCCCGAGACTCGCCACCTCTTTGATCGTTCGGGAGGAGACGAAGAAGTAGTCCTTGCTTGTCATCATAAAAAGGGTATCGAGATGGGTGTTGAGGCTCCGATTCATGGAGGCCATGTGAAATTCGTATTCGAAGTCCGAGGTGGCACGGAGACCCCTCAGGATCACCTTGGCATTCGTCTTGG
Organism: uncultured Syntrophaceae bacterium; assembly: GCA_964390545.1. Lineage (GTDB taxonomy): Bacteria > Desulfobacterota > BSN033 > BSN033 > UBA1163 > CAYMJV01. The sequence goes on along the minus strand of CAYMJV010000230.1, from coordinate 2,901 downwards.
CCACGTAGTCTACCAAGAGTCCTTTGAAACTATCGACAATGACACGAGGGGTGTGTTCGAAGATCTTTCTCACCAATTTGAGGCGTTCTTGAACGGTGAAGAGGGACCGCTTCTCCGCATTATAAGCGATGGCCACGATCACCTTGTCGAAGATTTCAAGGCCCCTCTCGATGATGTCAATATGGCCATAGGTGATGGGGTCAAAAGAACCTGGATAAATGGCCACTTTTCCCATATCGTTTTCCTTTCCTTTCTTCTGTTGAGTCATATTTCCATCTCCCTTGTCGCCCCCCGGAGCATGTCTCCTCCCCCATCAAGAGGCTGTGTCGTAATGTCATTCTGAGGCATCAGCCGAAGAATCTCTGTTTTCCAACCCATTGATTCTACGAGATTCTTCACTTCGTTCAGAATGACAGACATAGCGTTTCCTCCTATTACGACACAGCCTCCAAGGGGGAGGGGATCCGGGGAGTCAAAAAAGAAATCAAGGTATCTCCAATTTTCCTCTGGCGGATGAGGTTCCATCCATCCAGTTCCGTCGGGAGAGCTTCCCGGCGGTCATGTTCGATGATGAGAATGGAATCATCGTGATAGATCCTGTTGGACTGAAGCTTCCACAGGGTTTTCTCAATTAAGCCTTTCTCATAGGGAGGGTCCATCAAAATGAGATCGAAAGTCTCGCCTCTTTGATGAAGGACCCCAATGGCACGGATGGCGTCCTTTGGAATGATTTCGGAAAGCATTGCCATTCCACATTGGGAAAGATTGCTTTTGATAAGCCGCGTGGCTTCTCTCCCTCTCTCGACGAAGATGACCCTTTTTGCTCCCCGGCTCAGGGCTTCGATCCCCAGGTTGCCTGTCCCGGCAAAAAGGTCCAGAACGACTTTCCCCTCCACCACCCCGCCTAAGATGTTGAAGATCGATTCCTTGACACGATCCGAGGTCGGACGAAGCGCTTGACCCTTGAATGTGGCTAACCTTTTCCCCTTCGATGTGCCACTGATGATCCGCATTGCTAGCACCCTAAATCCCAAATTACAAATCCCAAATCTCAAATAAATCCCAATTTCCAATTTTCCAATTCCCCCTCACCCCAGCCCTCTCCCCAATCGGGAGAGGGAAAACGCGAGGAGTTTTGGAATTTTGAATTTTGGTCATTGGAGCTTATTTGTGATTTGGTGCTTGTGATTTGGTGCTTGTCAGTAGTTCTTCCATCCTCCGTTGCATATTCTCCTGATGAGACCCTGGCCAAAAAATTCTCTGGCATTGAGGGCATTGAAAGAATTCTTTCTGCTGATAATAAATGAAATCCGGAACCTTTCCCTCGACCTCCTTGCGAGATATTGGATCGAGAAGAGCGTTGCAGAGGAGGCACCTGGAGAAGACCTTCCCCTCATCCATTTCGATGTTTCCTTTTTGAATGAGCTCTTTCAACTGGAGCAGAGGATCATCTTCTGTAATTCGAAGGATCACATCTTCCGGTCTTCTTGGGATGAGGTTGGTGTTTCGAGTTAAAATTACCCGTCCTTCCTGACGGGCCAACCGAATCAATGGATAGACATCCTCTCCTCTATAATAAAGGGTATCGTATCCCAGCATTCTCAGTTGTTTTGCTAATCTTCCCAGCATCCGGTCTACAATGAACTTCATCGTCCCCTCGTCCTCCTCCTTTCCCCATCGGAGACTATGTCAAAATAGCAGAAATGAGAGAAAATCTGCAGAAGGGAGCGGACGGGCGGATGAGAAAGCTTTAGAGCGGAACCTCCAGGCGTTTGGATTCAAAGGCTCCAATAGTATGAAAAGACTGCGTTTGCAGCACCAAGGACGCTTACCCATAAACTTAATAATGCTCCGCGTTCTAAAGCTTTGGAATCCGTTTGTCTGTTCCCTTCTCACTTCCACCCTGCTACGACACAGCCACTCGGGGAGAGGGTGAGGGGGTTAAGGGTTTTACGCTATGCGCTATGCCCTCTGCTATGCGGATTTCAAGTACTTTCCGATGATCGGTTCCAAATCCTTCTTTGTCTTCTCGGGGATGTGCTTCTTGGCCGTAATGAGGGCGTATTGTAATGCCGTAGCGCAAACACACTTCCTCTCTTCAGGGAGTTTCTGAACGGCAACTCGGATCGCTCTCTTTGCTATTTTAGTGCTCTGAGCCAGGATACGGAGGACATCGCCAATTGAAACATCTCCTGCCGTCTCATGCCAGCAATCATAGTCCGTTGCGAACGCAATCGTGGAATAACAGATCTCAGCCTCCCGTGCCAGTTTTGCTTCGGGGAGATTGGTCATCCCTATGATATCAACCCCCCATGTTCGATAAAGTTTGGATTCGGCGCGAGTGGAAAACTGCGGTCCCTCGATACAGAGATAGGTCCCGTCTTTATGAACGGTAGCCCCAACCTCTTTCCCCGCTTCGTATAGGATTGAGCCCAGAACCGGGCAGACAGGGTCGGCAAAACTGACATGGCCAACGATTCCATCGCTGAAAAAGGTGTTGGGACGACCCTTGGTCTGGTCGATGAATTGGTTCGGAATCACCATATCGCCCGGGTGAATCGACTCCTTCATCGACCCGACTGCGCTGACGCCGATGATCCACTGAACACCTAGTTTCTTCATCGCATAAATATTTCCTCTGAAATTGAGCGAGGAAGGTTGAATGCGGTGTCCTTTCCCATGGCGGGGGAGGAAAGCAATCTTGACACCCTCCAATCGGCCAACGACGAAGGAATCCGATGGATCGCCAAAAGGGGTGGTTACAGAAACCGTTTGAACCGCTTCGAGACCTTCCATTTCATAGAGACCCGATCCGCCGATCACTCCTACCATTGTTTCAGACATCTTGTTCCTCCTTGTAAAATCAAAGTCCATGTTAACCCTGTTATCCTAAAAAATCAA
>CAYMJV010000229.1:0-3193 GCA_964390545.1 uncultured Syntrophaceae bacterium | reverse complement strand
GCAGCCCAAGGAAGCTTCGCCAACGTAAAAATGCGACTTCCCGAAGGGAGCACGATGGCCGATCTGCTAGCCCAACTTGGGATGCGTCCCGAGGAACGGGGGATTACATTCATCAATGGCCAATTGAGCGCCATGCCCGGTCTCCAACCTGACCTGGGTCACATTCTACACAACGGCGACCGCGTTGGCCTTTTTGACATTAAGAGCATGTGGCCTTTCCAGTATCGTCATGGTGCAACGCTGACGGATGAAATGGCACGTGCCATGGATGCCGGAAAAGACCACGGCCTGCATCACACGTATAGCAAAGATCAAACAGAATGAAGGGAGAGACTGCAACCGTAAGAGAAGAGATCCCGAAAAACCTATGACGTAAGAGCCCTCCTTGGTAGGAAAATCGAATCGGCTGACGACTCATCCAAGTATGTTGTCTTGGATAAAGGGATAGCCAAATCCATTTACCTTCTCGTGACCCCAAGCGATGCTAAGACGATGCTCTACCAAATTAAACATTATAAAGATAATAAAGCGGGTAGGTAATAAATCCGGAAGATATTCGGATGGAAAATTCAATTAAGCAAGCTCCTTATCTTATTAAGGGATTCTCCAAGAATTTGCAAAGATAAGAAAGCTCTTGACATCCCCAAATGGTTTTGTTAGAAGAGACCAACCGGTCGGCCCTCAAAAATATTGACTGAAAGTATCCAAAATCTCAAAGAAAAGACTATTTCCTGATGGACCAAGCTTACTGCCTTAAGACATGCTCGAGGGGACGTCCTAAAGGAATGAAATTACAACAAAAAGGAGGTAAGGAAAATGGCTAAACACAAGAGAGTAAGTGGGCTGGTTGTAATGTTGTTAGGACTGGTTATTGTTACGATTGTTGGATTCGGGGCCTCAACGGCTGCTGCAGCGGATGCCAAACCTATTGAATTAAAGTGGGCCAATTTTCAGACGAAGGAAGCAGATTCTATTCCTCCCTTAATGCAATGGACGAAGGATATAGAGACGAGAACTAAGGGAGCCGTCAAGGTGAAGATGTATTTTGTAGGAGAAATTGCAGACACAAAAGATTTAGTTCACTTATGCCGGACCGGAAGTATTGACGTGATCAGCACCCCTCCAGTTTATTACACGGGCACTTTCCCTTTGAACGCGGCATTGCAGACGTACTATCCATTGAACAATACCGTAGAGGAGGCGATATACTCCTGGAGGGGACTTCGCGAGATGCCGGAGATCCAGGCAGAGTTTGCAAAGCAAAACATCTATTGTCTCAATCGGTCGAGCCTTGGGATTTACAATCTGGTTTCCAAAAAGCCGGTTCGGAATTTAGATGACCTCAAAGGGATGAAACTAAGGATCATCGGCGGTGATTACCCTGCGTTAATGGTTAAGGCAGCCGGAGCTGTTCCGGTCTTTCAGTCGGTACAAGACATGTATGAGGGGTTCATGAGAGGGGTGACCGATGGAATATTGTTGGGTGTACCTGCAATCGCCACGTATCGCCTGACGGAAGTAGGCAAATATGTAGGTTTCCCCATTGGTGCGGTTCTGGGGTGGGCGAATTGCATTAACCTGGATGTGTGGAAAAAGTTGACTCCGGAAGTGAAGGAGGTTTTTCAACAGACAGCAACCGAGTGGGGGGCAAGGGATCTACAGTTTCTTTTGGACAATGAAGTCTCTTTTACCCAAAAGCTGAAAAGTCAAGGCGTCCAGTTCGTAGAATTCGATAAAAAGGATTTTCAAACGATCGTGAAGAGGGCAGGGGATCCTTACGAGCATTGTAAGGAATATTTATCGAAGAATAACGTGGACGCAACCGTTGCCAGCAATTTTATAAAGCGCTGGCGGGAGCTGAACCAAGAATACGAAAAGAATTACTTGGCTCCGGGAAAGAAGTGGCAATACAAGTGAAAAGAAAGAAGCAAGCGATGCCCTGACTTTTGCCGGGGCATCGCTTGCGATACCGAAGATAGACAGGGACCGAAATGGGAAAATCATTTTATGCCTCGGTAAATGCGGCAGTTTTGAGGGCTTCTCGAGGTCTTGCAGTCTTGGGGTTTATCGTATTAGCGATGATGGCGATATGGATTCTTATCGATGTATGTTCAGGAATTTTTAGCTGGGGCCTTCCGGGTATGGTCGATTGGGTGGAGGTCCTGAATGTCATATGCATTGCTCTACCGTTGTCCTATGTTACCCTTCAAGGGAGACACATCAGTATGACGCTAATTCACGAGCATCTGTCTGATAAAGGAAAACATGTTTTAGAGCTGGCGGTTTTTGTTGGAATGTTTCTGTATTCGGCACTGTTGGCGTGGCGGGTTAGTATAGAGGCATGGTACAGCTTGAAGATGTGGGAAAGAAATGATGTTGGAATGATTGTCTATTGGTTCCCGGCAAAAATTGGACTCGCTTTCGGGTTCAGCATGATGACCTTGGCTGTCATGGTCCAATTTATTGGTGCGGTCAGTAAACCCCGTTAGAAAGGATGGGGCTTTAAACCCCACCCTTTCTAAGATGAATATTATTTGTTTTTATCATCCCCGCCATAAATGGAGGGCTTTCTAACGGGGTAAAAAGAGGGAAGGAAACGGGGGTCAAAAATGATCGATCCGCTTCTTATAGGGTTTCTAAGTCTGGGGATCATGGTAGGCCTGGCTGTAATAGGAATACCCGTTGCCTTTGCGACGGGCATTGTAGGGATCTGCGGCCTTATCATTGATCTTGGGTTGAGGGGTGCCTTTGGTGTCATGGGAACTCTTCCCTTCTCGGTCTTAGCCAATTTCGGGATAACGTTGATACCGCTTTTTTTCCTAATGGGGGATTTTGCTGCTCAGGCGGGCATCGCCAAAGATGCCTTTGACGCTTCCTATAAGCTGTTTGGGAAGAAACGTGGAGGCCTGGCAATGGCTACCACGGTGGGAAGTGCCTTCTCTGCTGCCACGATGGGTTCATCTCTTGCCAATGCAGCCCTTTTCACCAGGATCGCACTTCCACCCATGATGACCTACAAGTACGATAGAAGCTTTGCCCTGGGATGTATCGCATCCGTCGGAACTTTCGCTATCATGATCCCTCCCAGTATTACCTTCGTCCTTTATGGTATTGTTACCCTGGAATCCATAGGAGCCCTTCTCATGGCAGGGGTTTTCCCAGGGATTTTCACTGCTGTTGTCTATTTAGCTTT
>CAYMJV010000228.1:0-3215 GCA_964390545.1 uncultured Syntrophaceae bacterium | reverse complement strand
CAGACCGATGCCCCCATCAATCCAGGCAATAGTGGTGGCCCCCTATTGAACCTCCAGGGTGAGGTGATCGGGGTCAATGCGGCTATTGCCTCTGAGTCAGGAGGTTTTGAAGGAATTGGATTTACGATTCCCAGCAATATGGCTCTTCATGTGGCCAGAGCGTTAATTGCTCATGGAAAGGTGGAGCGGGGTTGGTTGGGAGTTACCACCCAGGACCTCACACCAGAACTGGCCAAGAGCGTTCACACAGAGACCCTCAAAGGTGCGTTGATTGTGGATGTGGTCAAAGGAGGACCGGCGGAGAAGGCCGGTATAAAAAAGAGTGATGTGGTCGTTACTTATGGTGGCAAAGAGGTCCCGGATTCAAGCACCCTTCGTAACGAAGTGGCGGCTACTCCCATTGATCAGGAAATGAAGTTGACGATCCTTCGCAGTGGCAAAAAAGAAGAAATTATGGTCAAGGTGGGGAACTTAGAATCGGCCGCAACGATGTTGGCTGCCTCGGCTAAAGACCGCCTTGGAGCGGAAGTAAGGATTCTTACCACCCAGGAGCTTGAAAAGTACGGCCTCAATATGAATCAGGGGGTTGCCATCAGCTGGGTCGATCCGAAAGGACCGCTCCACACGGCCGGTTTCGAGGTAGGAGATCTGATTTTGGGAATTAACAATCAGCCTGTGGAAGGGGTAGAGAGCTTTGTTCAACTGGTGACTGCATTAAAGCCGAACGAGAAAGCCTCCATCCTTGCCCTCGACCACAGAAGTGGCAATACCGGTACGGTCTTGGTGATGGTGCGATAAATTTCTATCCCTATCCAATCCTACTGCAGTTCAGAATGGAGGGGCAAACGAACCCTACAGTGCGACGACGAGGCTGAACAAGATCACCCTTTTCGTCCTTGTTCTTTTGACGATCAGTTTAGCTGTTTAGTAACCCTTCCTCCTTTTTTATGAAGAGAAGCGGATCATAGTACGATGCTTTAAGGGGGATGGGAGAAAATAGAAATATTCATTCCTGGAATTCTTTCCGGACAAAACTTCTCACAACTCAGAGAAAGATGAACACCACGATGAACCTTGATAACTCAAAAGGGTTGCAACTGATCTTTCGTGCCCTACATCATCGAAACTACCGTCTTTTCTTCGGCGGACAAGGTGTCTCATTGATTGGAACCTGGATGCAGCAGCTTGCTATGAGCTGGCTGGTGTATCGGATGACGAATTCTGCCTTCCTGTTGGGGGTCGGAACTGTATCATGCTTGAGTCAACCACGTTTATAAACCACTTTCCTTACATAGGGATTTTTCTTCTCCTTATCCTGGGAGAGATCGGACTCCCCTTTCCAGAGGATGCAACTCTTATTTTGGGTGGATTTCTGACCGCCCATGAAGTGATCAAGCCACTCCCAGCTTTTTCGGTCCTTTATTTAGGTCTACTCATAACTGATTTTTCTCTCTATTTGGTAGGTAAGAAATATGGCAGAAGTATCGTTGAACATAAGAGATTTCATAAAATTATTTCATCCGATAGGCTTTCTAAACTGGAAGTGAAGTTTAAGAAATGGGGTGGCCTGGTGGTTTTTCTTGGAAGACATGTCTGGGGACTCAGGGCCCAGATCTTCCTTGTTGCAGGGGTGATGAGAATGTCTGCGACAAAATTTCTTGTTGCAGATGCGACCTCTGCATTATTCAGCATCGCCCTATGGGGTGGGATAGGCTATCTGGGTGGAAATAGCCTCCAGGTTTTGAAAAAGGATGTGACGAGAATTGAGCATATTGCAGTTGTAATTCTAGTATTGCTGCTTGCATGTGGAATATTTTTTTGGTATTTCAAAAATAAATGGAAATTCAGGCAAAAAGGAAGTTGAAAGGTATGAGAATGGGATGGAAATTGAACCAGACAGTAAGATCCGTGGTAAGTGGTTTTTTGTCTTTCCTCTTTGTTTGTTCTCTTTTTGTACCGCCTTCAGAGGCCGGACTCAAAGATCAGGTTTTCGAAACCCTCTTGCCCAATGGCCTGAAGGTGATCCTTCTTGAAAATCCTAAAGCCCCTCTCGTCACGTTCCAGGTCTGGTACCGGGTAGGATCACGGAATGAGGCATGGGGAAAAACAGGCCTGTCTCATGTGCTCGAACACATGATGTTTAAAGGGACAGAAAAAGTTGGTGGCGAGGAGTTCTCCAGAATCATTCAGGAGAACGGAGGGAATTTTAACGCCTTCACCTCTTATGACAATACGGCCTACTTTGAAAATCTTAGTTCGGACCGGGTCCAGGTGGCCATCGATCTGGAATCAGACCGGATGCAAAACCTTGTCCTCCGGCAGGAGGACTTCCGAACGGAACGAATGGTCGTCGTGGAGGAACGACGCCTCCGCACAGAGGACAATCCACAAGCCTTTCTCCTGGAACAGATGATGGCTACGGCTTTTCAGATTCAGCCCTATCACTGGCCTATTATTGGCTGGATGGAAGATCTTTCCCAGCTCACCCTCGAGGACTTAAAATCTTATTACCAGACTTACTATAACCCAGTGAACGCTTTCCTTGTGGTTGTTGGAGACTTTAAAAAGGACGAACTCCTTCCGAAAATTGAAAAGGCCTTTGGTTCATACGCGAGGGGGGTGGTCCCCAGTCAAGACAAGGTGAAAGATCCACCCCAGGTCGGAGAGAGACGGATCTCTGTAAAAAAGGAGGCTCAGCTTCCCTTTCTTGTGATGGGATATCATGTTCCTAACCTCCGCGATCCGGATAGTTATGTGTTGGAGGTCATCGCTACCATTCTCTCCGGAGGAAAAAGCTCCAGATTCTACCAGAGCCTTGTCAGGGAGAAGAGGCTTGTGCTCAGTGCGGATGCAGACCATTCCCTTCTCTCGCGAGATCCGAGCCTCTTCTACATTTCAGCAGATCTGCTTCCAGGAAAAGAGGTGGCGGAAGTGGAGAAGGCTTTGGATCAAGAGCTGGAACGACTTCAGAAAGAACCCGTAGGAGAGAAGGAATTAGAAAAAGCGAAGAATCAACTCGAGGCTGCTTTTATCTACGGCCAGGATTCCCTCTACTACCAGGCCATGCTTCTGGCGCAACACGAAATCTCTCTCGATTGGCGGGCCATCGATAACTATCTTCCTTCTATCCGTAAAGTCTCGGCTGAAGATATCCAAAGAGTTGCGAAAAGATACCTTGTTCCGGATAACAGGACGATTGGCATCCTCGTTCCTCA
>CAYMJV010000227.1:0-3236 GCA_964390545.1 uncultured Syntrophaceae bacterium | reverse complement strand
ACGGCTCACGATAACTCTGGAGTCCTCCATCCTCAAGATCTCCGGATCCTCTGGGTCAAAAATACCTTAGAGCTCGAATACCTCTATGCCTCCCAAGCCCTTCTGAAGGAGGCTCGATCCAACCCGCGACTCGAAATCCTCAGCGATCCTTCCGAATTCCCCTTCGACCAGAACGGAAACTTGATCTCAAAATGGAGTTAAGACTTCTGATTGGCTGTGTCAGAGACGCTTTTCTCTTTTGCGCGAAGAATCGCAATTTTGCCTCTCTCTTCGCTGGAGAGTTGGTAATAGATTCATTTTGTCATACACTTAGGATACTATGTTACCCTAAGTGTTGCACTTCATTATTGAACTGGCGTTTTTGATATACAGAGGGTGTATTCTAATGCATTGATGCGATTCTCCCGTTAACGGCCAAACCCTCGTAAGATGGGGACGGGAAGGAGGGGGTCTTTTGGATCAAAGATGCACACCCGTCAAAAATTAGCAATTGGGATGCGGTCTGAACTGTAAAGAATAATTTGTATGCTTTTAGCAAGAATTGCTTGTCATTGGGCTCTTTTAGGTTACAACAAAGTTCCTGAAGGCATACATTGATTTGAAGAGGCAATAATGGCAGGGTTTTACGCTGTTTTTGTGACGAGGATTTTAACCTGTGCGTAGGCGCTAGCCTTTTCCGTACTTGCCGTCGGAAAAAGGTTGGATGGCCTAAAAGAGTCAATATGTATCCTTTTAGAAAGAAAGAATTTTATTATCCCATATTGTTTCTGTTATTTCTGGTATCCGGATCTTGCGGCCTTCTTTACCAGATTATATGGGTTCGTCTCGCATTCTCGGCTTTTGGTATTATTACGCCAGTGCTTTCGGTGGTAATTTCGGTTTTCATGCTTGGTTTGGCTCTCGGTTCATGGATAGGGGGTAGATATATTGGGAAAATTACCGAGATGACCGGATGGTCGGCTATTGCCTTTTATGCATTGATAGAATCTCTCATCGGTATCGGGGGGTCCCTGGTTCCGCAATTGTTTTCGTTTGGGCAATCAGCCTTGTTACCAGCGGGAGATTTTAATTCTTTTACCTATTTGGCTCTTTCAGCCATTATTCTAGGAAGTTCAATATTACCGTGGTGTATATTTATGGGCTCTACCATTCCGCTTATGATGGCATTCATAAAAGAGTCTAACAGGTCTAACACTACCGGATTTAGCTATCTTTATCTTGCAAATGTCATTGGCGCGATGTGTGGAACGGCGGTGGCAGCAGGGTTTTTAATTGAGCTAGTAGGTTTCCATCGAACATCGTTAATCGCCGCGTGTCTTAATTTCGGCATAGCGGCAGTTGCGTTAATAATAAATTTTCTATATCGGCACCAGAAGCTGTCTCAGGTTGGTGAGAAGATCGATGCAAATGAGAGAATGAATAAGGGGAGTACGGCCGAAGCCAAGCCAAATTTTCTTAAGATGACAATATTATTTGCAACTGGCTTAGTCTCTATGGCAATGGAGGTTGTCTGGACACGGGCCTTTACACCTGTTCTGTACACCACCATATATTCATTTGCCGGGATTCTAATCGTTTATCTGTTCGCTACATGGGTTGGATCTTGGATTTATAGGAATCACATCAGTAAGCGGAAAACTATGAATGTACCTAATATTATGGCGTGTCTCACGTATTTTTGTTTTTTGCCGATTATATTTACCGACCCCCGCCTACACTTAATAAAAGGAATTATTTGGGCAATGCCCCTGGTCAGTATCTTTCCGTTTTGTGCTGCATTGGGTTACCTAACTCCCAAACTGATAGATGAGCTTTCAGAAGGAAATCCGAAAGTTGCAGGAAAAGCCTATGCGGCGAACACCGCGGGATGTATTTTAGGGCCATTACTTGCTGCATATTTTCTTCTTCCAACCTTAGGGGTGCGGTTCTCCCTTATTGCTCTATCCTTTCCCTTTATAGCCTATTTTGTCTATTATTTAAGAAAAATCTGGGCACAAAACTACAAATATGCTATTTTTAGCACCTTAATGACCATTGTTCTTTTGGTAGGCTCTGCAGGCATCTTTTTTAGTTACGAGGACAGCGTATTCTATCGATCGGCCGTGATACGGCGTGACTATGCAGCGACAGTCATCTCCTATGGTGAAGGTATGAAGAAACAACTATTGGTTAATGGCATAGGCATGACCCATTTGACGACGATTACAAAATTCATGGCCCATGTCCCTCTTGCGATACGAAATAGAAAGCCCGAATCAGCTCTTATTATATGTTTAGGTATGGGCACTACCTTTAGGTCTGCGGCGTCTTGGGGAATCAGGGCAATCGCGGTCGAATTGATTCCCAGTGTACGTGATGCCTTTGGTTTTTACTTCGAAGATGCCCGTAAAATCCTTGAAAATCCAAACATTCAAATTGTAATCGATGACGGTCGGAGATTTCTAAAACGAACGTCAGAAAAATTTGACATCATTACAATTGATCCGCCGCCCCCGGTTGAGTCCTCCGGTTCCGGACTACTATATTCAGTGGAATTTTATCAGGTTTTGAAAGATAGGCTAAAAGAAGGCGGCATTGTTCAACAATGGTTACCTTGGGGCGATCAAATGACGGTTCTTGCCGTGGCTAATGCAATTCATGCAGTCTTTCCGTATGTTCGCATCTGTAATTCTTTCGCTGGGTGGGGCTTTCATTTTTTTGCCTCGATGCAACCGTTTGACTTACCTAGTGTCGAAACATTTGTTCATAGACTTCCTGCCAAAGCAACGACCGATTTTATCGAATGGGAGTCGGGTAAGAATGCAGGGGCACTTTATGAAGGGATGCTAAAGAGAGAAATACCGATAGACTGGACTCTGAATCCTGACGCGAAGTTATCAGTCACAGACGATCGCCCCATAAATGAATACTTTCTGATACGCAGAACATATAAGAGGTTTAGGAACTTATATGATGAAACTCTTGCTCTTTTTTTAGGCCGATAATTGTCCAATATAACTATCGAGAATATTTTGTTTAAATTGCATTTATTATTTTTTTGTAAAAGACTAAGGGAAAGTCACCCAATGAAAGGCACCGTTTTTCTTCGCATTTCCAGCCGTAGACGTTGACATCGGAGATTAAGTTAAAATGAACAGTAGGTGTAATAGGGCAGTGAGGGTTTCTTGAAATGGGTTAGTACCAGCGCTGTTTGGTGCTGAATCGCCGCATCATTTTGCCTGAAATCTTATATCCTG
>CAYMJV010000226.1:0-3253 GCA_964390545.1 uncultured Syntrophaceae bacterium | reverse complement strand
TCCTCAAGGCGTATCCAGATCTTGAACGTGAAGACATTCAGGAAGCTTTGCGATATGCAGCTGAAGCGGTTCGAGAGCGTGAACTTCCACTGGTCGCAGGGTGATGAAATTTCTGGTAGACAATGCGTTATCACCGTTAGTGGCCGAGGGATTACGTGGAGCAGGCCACGATGCATTGCATATACGAGATTATGGATTACAAGCGGCTGAAGATAAAAAGATCTTTTCTCTTGCTGAAACTGAGAACCGAATACTTATTTCCTCCGATACCGACTTCGGGACAATGTTAGCATTATGGGGAAAAAACAAACCCTCCGTTATTCTGTTTAGAAGAGGATCAGATCGCCGACCTGAAAAACAAGTTGCTCTTTTATTATCAAATCTCCCTCTGATCCAGGACGCTCTTGAGCAGGGAGCTGTCGTTGTATTTGAACAAACGCGACTCCGCATCCATACCCTCCCAATCCATGAGTGATAATAAGTGAGCGCAAGGGTCAGGTCTCAACCATCAACGGGGATTTGTTCTAGGTTGAGATCAGATCCCAAGACATGTTTCCAGTATTTGGTGGAAAAGGTGACCGCTAAATGATGACAGTATGCAGAAGGCAGTATGCAGAAAGCGGGAACCAGCAAGCAACAAGCAGATGGCCAATGGCTGATAGCTTTTTTCCAGCCTTCTTAAATATCTACTGTCTTTCTTCCCACTGCCCGTGTTTATTATGCATATGGCCGTTGAAGTTTGGGCTTGACATATATATATAAATTGCGTATTTTTATATATATTGGAGGAAAACATGAAGACGCTCGTTGAGATTAGTGAGGATATTTTAGACGAGGCCATGAGGCTTTCAGATGCAAAGACGAAGAGAGAGGTTATCAATATGGCACTGGATGAATTGATCAAGGCGAGGCTTCGACAGAGGCTTAAAGGATTAGCCGGAAGCGGGATATTGGAAACGAAGCTTTCTGACTTGAAGAGGATTCGCCGAAAACGGGATAATAACCATCGAAATCTCCGGACGGCAAGAAGATGAAAGACCTCGTTCTGATTGATACCAGCGGGTGGATATGTTTCTTCTCGCGTCGTGGGTATGAGGAGTTGAAGAAGCGAATCTCCATTCTGCTCGATGAAGATAGGGTGGCCATCGCAGGGCCCATCTTGATCGAACTCATCCAGGGAACAAGAAATGAGGAAGAAAAAGAGAAGGTCAACGGGTATGTGAAGGGGCTTCACTGGCTTCCGGTGACTGATGATCATTGGCATCAATCAGCCGATTTTGCCTTTAAGCTGAGAAGAAAAGGCATTACAGGCTCTGCCATTGATGTTCTGATCGCCACGCTTGCGATGGATTACCAGTGCAGTTTGTTGCATGAAGATTCCGATTTTGATCAGATTTCCCGCCACTCTTCGTTAGCCTGTTACCCTAGGTAATTGGGGAAGGGTTTCTATTTTACCGTCAGGTTGGGACTTCAATATAGGTTCAGGTCTTTAGTGTTTGCATCTCCAGAATTTGGTGGAAAAGGTGACCGCTACCTGACTTTAGCGGATAGCAGATAGCCAATGGCGGATAGCACGTAGAAGAAGGCAGTTGGCAGTAAGCAGAAAGCGGAACCAGCAGACATTAAGTTAAGAGGGAACGTGCCAGGGCAAGACAATTGAAATAGGAAGCTTCGTTTGCACTTCAAGGTCCGACAACATTTTTTTATAAAACTAAAGAAAGGAGTTAGATATGGCTGCGAAGAAAATCTTGATGATCGTTGGTGATTTCGTTGAGGATTATGAGGTAATGGTTCCTTTCCAAGCATTATTGATGGTTGGGCACACCGTCCATGCCGTTTGTCCTGGGAAGAAGGCTGGTGAAAGAGTTCGGACGGCGATCCATGATTTTGAAGGAGACCAGACCTACAGCGAGAAGCCAGGCCACAACTTCACACTGAACGCAACGTTTGATGAAGTCAAGCCAGAAACTTATGATGCCCTGGTGATCCCTGGTGGACGAGCGCCGGAATACATTCGTCTGAACGAGAAGGTACTTGAGGCGGTTCGGCACTTTGCCAAGGCGAATAAGCCCATTGCTGCCATTTGCCATGGCGCGCAGGTGCTGGCAGCGGCGGGAGTGATTCAGGGTAAAGCGTGTTCAGCTTATCCGGCAGTGGGACCCGAAGTGAAAAGTGCGGGCGGCAAGTACGTTGACATAGCAGTGGATCAGGCTCATGTGGATGGTAACCTCGTTACCGCACCCGCATGGCCAGCCCATCCTCAGTGGTTGGCAAAGTTCCTGAAAGTGCTGGGGACGAAGATTGAACCGTAGGGAAGGAAAAGGATCTGTGAGGAAAAGAATTATAGGGTCGCCCATTTAACAGGGTTGGCCCCAAAGAGTAGAACGGTATTGCCGATGCCACCGTGACTGTGCGCGTTAATTATCTTTTAGAAAAGGCGGATTTAATGTATAATAATTTGGCTCTGTTGGTGAATAATTTCTTCAGAATTTGCTTAAGCATTTAGGGAGGTAAGTAGATGAAATTTGAACGAATCACGGTCAATCCCAATCAAATGGGAGGTGTGCCCTGTATCCGTGGATTACGTATTCCGGTGGCGACGGTTGTGGGAATGATAGCAGATGGCATGACAGAAGAAGAAATCCTCAAGGCGTATCCAGATCTTGAACGTGAAGACATTCAGGAAGCTTTGCGATATGCAGCTGAAGCGGTTCGAGAGCGTGAACTTCCACTGGTCGCAGGGTGATGAAATTTCTGGTAGACAATGCGTTATCACCGTTAGTGGCCGAGGGATTACGTGGAGCAGGCCACGATGCATTGCATATACGAGATTATGGATTACAAGCGGCTGAAGATAAAAAGATCTTTTCTCTTGCTGAAACTGAGAACCGAATACTTATTTCCTCCGATACCGACTTCGGGACAATGTTAGCATTATGGGGAAAAAACAAACCCTCCGTTATTCTGTTTAGAAGAGGATCAGATCGCCGACCTGAAAAACAAGTTGCTCTTTTATTATCAAATCTCCCCTTGATCCAGGACGCCCTTGAGCAGGGAGCTGTCGTTGTATTTGAGCAAACGCGACTTCGCATCCACGCCCTCCCAATCCATGAGTGATAATAATTCTGCGACAAATCGAAAAAAGTCTGCCCCTCCGAAAAAAAGGCAAAAAGCCATGGAGGGATGCCCATAGGACAAACTAATACAAAAGACTTAAGTTAAGTTACATAATCTACGGATCTTGGCAGGTGAC
>CAYMJV010000225.1:0-3274 GCA_964390545.1 uncultured Syntrophaceae bacterium | reverse complement strand
CCTCAGAATGACACTTTGTGCCAGATTGCCACGGGCTTCGCCCTCGCAACGACTTGGTCGGATTGCCACGCTCTCCCGCCGAGGCGGGATCGTTCGCAATGACGATGTAAAAATATTCTATAGCAGTTTATGGAAATAAGGGGCAAAGGATGGGAACGTTGAAGCATTTATTTCGTCCAATCCAAATCAGGCATATGGAGGTAAAGAATCGCATCGTTATGTCACCGGCTGCAACCAATCTAGCGTCTCCCCATGGAGGGGTGACCCCATCGCTTATCAACCATTATTCCTTGCGCGCTCGTGGAGGAGTAGGATTGATTATCACCGAGGATACAACCATCGGTCCCCAATATTTGTGGCACAATTTGAGTCTTCGTGAAGATCGACTTGTTCCAGAATGGAGGGAGTTGGTTGAGGCCGTTCATTCTTTCGGCGCTAAGATCGCACCCCAACTCATTCATCCAAGCTTTAATGCTCGGTCGGCGCTCACGGGAGTTCAACCCGTGGCCGCCTCTCCCATCCCATCTCGCATTTATAGAGAGATCCCGAAGGAACTGACTGTTGATGAGATTAGGGAAATCGTAAAGCAATTTGGCGAGGCTGCTCGACGGGCCCAGGAAGCCGGTTGTGACGCCGTGCAGCTTCACTGCGCGCACTGCCACCACCTGCTGGCTAGCTTTCTTTCGCCCATTCATAACAAGAGAGCAGATCTGTACGGCGGGAATATCGAGGGCCGATTACGATTGCCCCTTGAGGTGATCCGACACGTTCGCTCAGTGGTGGGACCGGATTTCCCGATAATGATCCGAATCTCCGCAGCGGAACCTGAACCAGGCGGCAGGGGAATCGAGGAGACGCTCTATACTGCCCCCCTGATGGTTGAGGCTGGTGTCGATGCTTTCCTCATCTCCTCTGGCACCACAGGTAACACACCCTGGATAACGAGTCCACCAATGGGATCTCCCCTCGCCCCCAATGCCTCCCTGACCGAGGCAGTAAAGAGGGTAGTAAAGGTCCCGATCATCTGCGTGGGCCGCATCACAAACCCTTGGATCGCAGAACAGGTATTGGCTTCAGGCAAGGCAGACATGGTCGGCATGGCGAGGGCTCTATTGGCGGACCCGGAATTTCCCAACAAGGCCTACCATGGGGATTGGGACGATATCAGACCGTGCGTGGGTGACATGGCCTGTTTGGTATCTGTATCATCGGACAAGAAAGTATGCTGTCTGATCAATCCCGACGTGGGCAGGGATGATACCGCGCCGCCAGTCCCTGCTGAAACCCCCAAAGACGTCCTGGTGATTGGTGGCGGCCCCTCGGGGTTGGCGGCGGCTGGTGTGGCCGCGAAGCGGGGGCATCGTGTTCTATTGATGGAGAAGGGATCCAAATTGGGAGGACAATTGCTGATGGCTTCAGTTCCACCCCTCAAACAGGAACTCACCCAAGCGGTGCAATATTTGGTTTCGCAAGCGGTTAAGGCTGGAGTGACGCTGAAGGTAAACAATGAAGCGACCCCGGAAGAGGTGAGGAGGTTGAAACCCGACGTGGTTATCCTGGCAACGGGTGGAATGCCGGTCATCCCGAAGGAGATCCCTGGCAGTGACGGCAAGAACGTGGTGACAGCGTGGGACGTCTTGACAGGTCAGGTGCTTGCAGGACCTCAGATCCTTGTCCTGGGCGGCGGTGTCGTCGGCTGTGAGACTGCTGATTTTCTGGCTCACCCGGTTGACGACCTGAGGCCCGGGGGAAATCGAGTGACGGTCATTGAGATGCTGGACAATGTGGCGTTGGATGAGCGCAGTTCGTGGAGAAGTCTCCTGATCCAGAGACTGCGGGCCAAGGGAGTGGGGATCATCACCGGTGCCAAGGTTGTCGAGATCCTTCCTGATGGGGTGAAGTACATCCAAGCTGGTCTGGAGAAAGCAATCCGAGGTATGGATACGATCGTTGTTGCCATGGGAACCAGGCCCAATGATGCCCTGGCCGAAGAGCTGAGGGGCGTGTCCCGGCACCTCCTCGTTGTCGGAGACGCAAAGGAGCCACGAAGGGCATTGGAGACGATCGCGGAAGGAGCTGAAATTGGTCGAACGATTTGAGGTTCGTCGAATTTTGAAGCTCCTCGGCCACCCCGTTAAGACGGGGCAGGCACGCCGGGGCTTCCCGGCAATGTAATATCATTTTATATTGTGCCCCTTGACCCCGCCCATCCCGCTTGGGCGGGACGGGGCACGTTCCGGTCAAATAGGAGGATTATCATGGACCTTAACGGAAAGGTAGCTGTCATCACTGGGGGGAGCAGAGGCATCGGCAAGGCCGTTGCGATTATGTTGGCGAGAAAGGGTGCAAAAATAGCAGTCAACTACTCCAGCGGCGTTGATTCCGCTGACAGGGTTGTAAGGGAAATCGAAGGGATGGGCGGGACAGCAATCAAGGTCAAGGCGGATGTTTCCAAGCAGCCAGAGGTCCACAGCATGTTCCAAACCGTTCTCAGCCACTTTGGAAGGGTGGATGTTCTGGTGAACAATGCAGGGACCGTTGGCCAGCCCCGCTTCTTGGAGATCACTGAGGCGGAATGGGATCGCGTTCTGGGGGTGAATCTCAAAGGAATGTTCAATTGCTGCCAGGCCGTCATCCCTATATTTCTGAAGCAGTCGGGAGGTAAGATTATCAATATGTCCTCTGTTGCGGGGAAAATGGGGGGGCAAACGGGAGTGCATTACGGAGCTTCAAAGGCCGGGGTTATCGGTCTGACGATGGCGTTGTCCACGGAGTTTGCAAAGAAAAACATCCATGTGAACGCCATTGCCCCGGGCCCTGTTAAGACTGAGATGTTTCTGAGTCTTCCGGCTTCTCTTCAAGAACGTTTTGCAGACACTACGCACGTCGGTAGAGTGTGCGAACCCAACGAGATTGCGCATGCGGTTGTGTTTCTGTTAGAGAATGATTTCATGGCAGGAGAAACTCTCAACATGAGTGCCGGAAGATACATGGATTAACATAGGGGGTGGATGGCGCTGGGGAGGTCGGCTTCCCGACGTCTCCCCATCTCTCATTCGTAGGCCTCCTCCCACATCTCTCCTTCATAGGTGATGTGGACATCCCCTTCGAAAAATACTTTCTTGATCTGATCGGACTCTATCTCGAAATGGACGGTGAGTATCTCGCCTCCGCTCGTTTTGATGGACACCGGTGATTTCACAAATCCCTTAAAGGCTGCAACCAGAGCAGACGCTACAGCACCTGTCCCACAGGCCAGCGTCTCGTCTTCCAC
>CAYMJV010000224.1:0-3317 GCA_964390545.1 uncultured Syntrophaceae bacterium | reverse complement strand
GCCGGATGCTCGTCGCCCTTACGACCATCTTCACCCCTTCCCAGTCCCCTGGAATGGCAAAAGCCACAGCCCAACTTTTTTCATCCGGCTGTAGAGCGCGGGTGGGAATCACCAGAACTTCGTCTGCCTGGGGCGAGATAGTAATATGGGTTTTGCAACCGCGGACCACAATCCCATCGCTCTTCTTCTCCACGACGTGGACATAGGCATCCGGGTCTTTTTGTTGGCCAGGTCTCTGGGTTCTGTTTCCTTTTACATCGGTCTGGGCACAACAGCCCACCAGATTCTCTTCCTGGAAGCGTCTGAGCCATTTCAGGAAATTGTTATAATACTCGGTGGTTCCCTTGTTGACCTTGTCTGCCTCAAAGGCGACACAGGAAACGCCATTCGCTGCATCAATGCCCATACAGCGCTGGATGCAGCCGCCCACCTGCTGGCAAAGAAATCGCGTCATTTCCTGTTTTTTGTGGAGATCCGTTTTATTCTGATGAATATGACAAAACCGGTTGATCTTCTCTCCTGTGAGATGAGAGGTGGCCGTCATGAGCTCAGCATGCTCGGGCTTCTCCGCAAAGTCGAAGGTCATGCCCGTTGTGTCGATGACTGCCTGCATCCGTTCGTCGTCCCTGGCCACTTTCTCCCCCTGGAGATAAACATTCCTTCGCATCTTCTGTAGACGTGTAACCCAATCCTTTTTTGTCTTCATATTTTTCCCTCGGTATAGATTCTTTACGGCCCCCCTCCTATTCTTCCGGGGGTAAAGGAGCGCGCAATAGTGCGAATAGCAGGGTTCCTCCATCGATCACAATCTCGGCGCCGGTAGTATAGGTGGAGGCATCCGAAGCCAAGTAAATGGCCGCACCGACGATTTCATCCGGTTCACCTATGCGTCTCATGGGTATCATTTTGGCCAGGGCTTCTTTCTGCTTTTTGGCCTCTTCCGGTGGAAGGTGGAACCAGTGTGAATCCATCAACTTTGTGCTAGTCGGCCCGGGAGCGATCGAATTCACATGAATATTAAAAGGAGCCAATTCTACGGCGAAGGCACTGGTTATCATCCGGACACCTGCCTTGGAAATATCATAGATGCTTACTCCAGGTTCAGGCGTGATGCCATCGATGGAAGCGATATTAACAATTTTTCCGCCGCCTTGCTTCTTCATGACCTTGGCTACCGCCTGGCTGCAAAAATAAACCCCTTTCAGGTTCACGTTCATGATGGTTTCCCAGATACGCTCGTCGGCATCCAGCACGGTACCCATTCCAGGATTGGTGCCGGCATTATTGACGAGTATATCGATCCTGCCGAACTTGTCCATCACGGTGTTTACCATCCTGTCTATCTCATCCATCTTTCCGAGGTGGGCCTGAACAGGAAACCCCTCGCCTCCGAAGCTCTTAATCTCCGCAGCATTAACTTCGAGGTCATTCATCTTGCGGCTGGTCAACGCGACCCTTGCACCGGCCTTGGCAAAGCCCAGTGCGATAGCCTTGCCAATGCCGCGACTTGCACCGGTGACAATCGCTGTTTTACCCTTCAAAGAAAACTTGGAGAGATCAAACATGTTCAATTCTCCTCAATTTGAACAAATCGCTCTGAAGGATATCTTCATCGGAGGTAAACACGGCGCGCGAACTGAGCTTTTTGTAGGCCCTTAGCAATAACTCGTTTTCCCACGCCAAAATTTCCCGCTGGTCCTAAAAATTAATAGCCCATAGAGTGAACTGTGTCAAATAAAATGTTTCAAGATAAGAGAGATGTCTGATAAGATAGCGCAGTGCTGGGCTCTGACCGCGTCCGGGTAGACGCGACCGAGACATTATACGAGAAAGGAAAATACATGAACGATGCTTTTATTGTAAGTGCAGCAAGACTTCCTATTGGAAGATTTGGCGGGGCTTTAAGAGAGGTGAGCGATTGGGATTTGGGGACCATCGCCATTGCGGAGGCCCTGAAGAGAGGGGGACTGAGAGGCGATGAAATTGATGAGGTGATCATGGCCCATGGCTTTAGAACCGGGGATCTCCCCGCGAATTCTTCAAGGGCGGTAGCGCTTCGGGCTGGAATTCCGATTGAAATTCCCCAATTCACAATCAATAAGGCATGCGGTGGAAGTCTCAGGGCTGTCAGTTTAGCCGCTCAGATGATTAAATCCGGGGAGTGCGACGTCATTGTTGCCGGGGGAATGGAAAGTATGAGCAGGGCTGCTTACATCCTACCCAAAGTGAGATGGGGCAGCCGACTGGGACATGCCCGGCTCATCGATCAGCTCATCCTCTTAGACCCTATCTCCGGTTATTCGTTGGGAGAGACAGGAGAAAACGTTGCCGAACTCTATAAAATTTCCCGTGAGGACCAAGATCGGTTTGCTTTTTCAAGTCAGCAGAAGGCTAAACATGCGATCAAGTCGAATAAATTTAAGGAAGAGATTGTCGGTGTCCAGGTTTCTCAAACAAGCGGATCTCCTGTGATCTTTGATACAGATGAACATCCAAGGTTCGGCACGACGTTGGAGGAACTATCAAAACTGAAACCTGCCTTCAAACAGAATGGCACCATCACTGCCGGGAACGCGAGCGGCTTAAACGATGGGGCCTCGGCAGTTGTTGTGATGTCTCGGGAAAAAGTGAAAGCACTGGGCATCCGCCCGCTCGTATCGATACGGTCCTATGCATCCGTGGGCGTGAAGCCCGAGATCATGGGAATCGGTCCGATTCCTGCAACTAAAAAGGTCTTGGAAAAGAGCGGTTTAGCCCTCAAGGATATCGATTTGATTGAGTTGAACGAAGCCTTTGCAGCCCAGTCTTTGGCTGTGATCAGAGAGCTAAGTTTCGACTTGGAGAAAGTAAATGTCAATGGCGGTGCCATTGCTCTTGGCCATCCGATCTCTGCTACAGGGGGCATCCTTTTAACCAAAATCATCTATGAGATGAAGAGACGGAAATCCCAGTTTGGTTTAGTGACCATGTGTATTGCAGGGGGCCAAGGCATTGCGATGATCGTTGAAAATGAATCCTCGTAGATGAAAACCAATTTTTCGTCTCTTTAATGAATAGAGAAACATTGGTGAGGATGAAAGAGCGGTCGAACGGGTGAAAGATATGAACCGTCGAGGTCTTCGGCTTCCTTCAACAGATATCCAAAAGGCCCTTCACCCGCTTGATTTTAGCTTCGATCTCTCCTTGACGGCCAATCATGATGCGCTGGGCCATCGGGGAACCGGCCCCATGTACGGATTCAATCAGGTAGGCCACTGCCCCCGCACCGGCGACTATATTTTCAATCAAACGTAAAACCTTCATCCGATCAACCACAT
>CAYMJV010000223.1:0-3319 GCA_964390545.1 uncultured Syntrophaceae bacterium | reverse complement strand
AAAACAGAGATTCTTCGGCTGATGCCTCAGAATGACATTACGACACAGTCTCTTGTGGGGGAGGATTAAGGTGGGGGGAAGAGTCCCTTTAGTTCACCCCCACCCCGACCCTCCCCCATCGGAGGGGGAGGGGTTTAATATCCAAATTCTCATCGTTCGAGGGTGACAAGGTGGAAATCAAAGAGAAGATCGTTGAGAAGATACTCCTATTGATTGCTTTCTCCTCGATCTCCATCCTTGCCTTGATCGCCATCTTCATCTTTGGAGAGGGACTTCCATTGATCTGGAAAGTGGGGCTCAAAGCCTTCATTTTAGGGGGGCGATGGGTTCCAAGTCAAGGATCCTTCGGCATCTTGCCCATGATTGTGGGTTCCTTCTGGGTCACCCTGGGAGCCCTGCTCCTGGGTATTCCCCTGGGGTTAGCCTGTGCCGTTTTTCTGAGTGAATGGACCCCTCCCCTGGCAGCCATGTTTCTGAGGCCAGCCATTCAGCTTCTGGCTGCTATCCCTTCTGTCATCTACGGATTTTGGGGGTTGGTCGTTTTGGTTCCTCTGGTTCGAAACTATTTGGGAGGGCCTGGCTTGAGCATTCTCTCGGGCTCCCTCATTTTGGGCTTCATGATTCTTCCCACCATCATCAGCATCTCCGAGGATTCCTTGAGAGCCCTACCTCCGACTTACAAGGCCGGAGGCCTTGCCCTCGGAGCTACACACTGGCAGACCATCTGGCGGGTACTGGTGCCGGCAGCCAGGTCAGGGGTTGTGGCCAGCATCATCTTGGGGATGGGCCGTGCCATCGGTGAGACCATGGCTATGATCATGATTCTTGGAAACGCAGTGAAGATGCCGACCTCCTTTCTTGATTCCGCCAGGACCTTAACCACAAACATCGGTATTGAAATGGGTTATGCCTCCGGTGACCATCGGCAGGCCCTCTTTGCCACAGGGATCGTCCTCTTCTTCATCATTATGATTCTTAACTCCTTGGCCATTTTTCTATCGCGAAGGAGGACCGGATGATGCACTTCCGTACCCGGTTCATCACCCAGAGTATTGCGAAGATTCTCATCTGGGTTGCAGCCCTCTCGACCATTGGCGTGATGATCCTTATCCTCTTCCAGATTTTGAAAGAAGGACTTCCAATCCTCCACCTGCGGTTCTTCCTTGATTCACCCAGAAGCATGGGCCGCGAAGGAGGGATCTTCTCCACCATCATTGGAACCCTGGCCTTAACGATCGTTGCTATCATCTTTGCCACCCCCTTGGGTGTAGGGACTGCCATCTTTTTAAGGGAATACACCCGAGAGAGCCGAATGAGTCGTCTCATACGGTTTGGAACGGACTGCCTTGCAGGGATTCCATCCATTATCTTTGGACTCTTCGGATTCGTCTTTTTCGTCATTACCCTGAACATGGGGTGGTCCATCCTCTCCGGTGGCTTAACCGTCGCAGCGATGATCTTACCCACGATCATCTCCACCACTGAAGAGGCAATCAAGGCGATCCCGTATTCCTTCCGGGAAGTCAGTTACTCGCTGGGTGGAACGAGGTGGCAAACCGTCACCCGGGCCGTTTTACCCAATGCCATACCCGGAATCTTTACAGGCATCATATTGAGTGTGGGGAGGAGCATTGGGGAGACGGCTGCCGTCATCCTGACCGCGGGTTCCTCGTTGATCATACCCACTTCCCTCTTCTCGCCCAGCCGGACCATGGCAGTTCATTTCTATATCCTTGCCAGGGAAGGGATCTCCATGGAGATGGCCTACGGGACAGGGGCCACCTTGATCTTGCTCGTCTTGGCCATCAACATTTTCGCGAATTGGTTTTTGAATCGGTATATTCGTCATCGGGCCTGAAGGAGAGCAAATGGTTCAAGAAAACAAGATCGTCATTGAAGCGTTTAGTTTTTATTACAACTCGTTACAAGCCCTTCAGAATATTAATCTCCGTGTCCGGTCCAATGAGATCTTTGCCATTTTCGGTCCAGCACAAAGTGGAAAGACGACACTCCTCAAGAGCCTCAATCGTCTGACCGATCTCATCTACGGATCGAGTCATGGCGGGACCATCCTTTTGGACGATTCGGATATCTACGATCCCAGGATGAATCTGACTCAATTGAGGAGGCGGGTTGGAATGGTCTTTGACCTTCCTACCCCTCTTCCCATGTCCATTTTCAATAACGTGGCCTATGGGTCTAAATTGAGTGGCACGACCCAGAAGAGACGCTTGGAGGAGATTGTTGAGAGGGCATTGCGATCTGCTGTGCTCTGGGAGGAGGTGAAGGATCGTCTGAACACCTCAGCGCTGCGCCTTTCCGGAGGACAACAGCAGCGCCTTTGCATTGCCCGGATCCTGGCTTTGGAACCCGAGGTGCTCCTTCTGGATGAACCCTGCTCGGGATTGGATCCCGTTTCAACAGCAAGCATTGAGGAGACGCTTACAAAATTGAAAGAAAATTATACAATTATATTGGTGCCCCATAATATCCAGCAGGCCTCGCGAGTGGCGGATCGCGCTGGTTTTTTCTTGAATGGTGAGTTAGTGGAGGAAGGGACGGCCTATCAGATCTTTACAGGCCCCAGAGATAAAAGGACTGAAGATTACGTTACAGGTCGTTTTGGTTAAAATTTATTAAAAGGAGATTCATATGGCAAAAGAAACTCATTTTCAGAAAGAATTGGAGGAACTAAAGGAAAATCTACTCAAGATGGCAGTGATGGTAGACGAGGCCATCCGTGATTCCGTCCGATCCCTGGTCAAGAGGGATTCCGATCTTGCCCAGAAGGTATTTGAGGGAGAGGATCGAATTAACAAAATGGAAATTACCATTGATGATATGTGCCTGAAACTGCTTGCGTTGAGACAACCCATGGCAGTGGATCTCCGCTTTATCACCTCAGCCATGAAAATCGTCACCGATCTGGAGAGGATGGGAGATCAAGCCGTCAACATTGCTGAGCGCGCCATTTCATTAAATCAGGACCCTCAGCTCAAACCCTATATCGATATTCCTCGGATGGCTGAAATTGCCCAATCCATGGTCAAGGATGTCTTAGATGCTTTTGTAACCCGTAACTCCAAACTGGCCCGATCTGTTTGTGAAAGGGACGATCTGGTCGACGGATTGAACGATCAGGTCTTCCGGGAATTGCTCACCTACATGATGTCAGATCCGAAGACCACCACCCGGGCTGTTCACCTGATGATCGTAAGCCGATGCCTTGAGCGGATTGCAGACCATGCTACGAACATCGCCGAAGACGTGATCTTCATGGTGGATGCTCTGGTGATCAAGCATCATGCGGACGCCAAAG
>CAYMJV010000222.1:0-3323 GCA_964390545.1 uncultured Syntrophaceae bacterium | reverse complement strand
GGCGTGCTCACCTCACAGAAAGGAGTCAACTTTCCAACACGATCCATTCTCGCTTCGGCCTTTACGGATAAAGACCATCAAGACCTCCTCTTCGGTATCAAGCATGGAATCGATCTGATCGCCCTCTCCTACGTGAAGGGAGCTGGGGATATCGAAAGCGTCAGAACCATCTTGAAAAAGGAGTCAGCCGATATTCCGATCATTGCAAAGATTGAGAGAAAGGAAGCCCTGGATCATATGGATGAGATCCTTCGAGCATCTGATGGAATCATGGTGGCCCGGGGAGATCTGGGAGTGGAGACTCCTCTTGAAAAAATACCGAATGTCCAGAAGAAGCTCATCCGGAAGGCCAATGCGCTGGGAAAACCCGTAATCACCGCCACCCAGATGCTCCGATCCATGGTCGACCACACCCAACCCACAAGGGCAGAGGTGACAGATGTGGTCAACGCGATCTACGATGGGACCGATGCAGTCATGCTCTCCGAAGAGACGGCCAGTGGCCAATTTCCAGTGGAGGCTGTCCAGATGATGGCGAAGATAGCCCAAGCGGCCGAGGACGAGTTTCCCTTTGATCAATTCCTAGGGAGAAAGATAGAAGAGGAGATGGACCTTCCTCAGGCAATCAGCCATGCAGCTTCTTCACTGGCAAAGGAAGTGAAGGCTGCGGCCATTGTCACACCCACGGAGTCTGGTGGCACTTCCCAATGGGTGTCGAGGCTCCGGCCCAGGCAGCCGATCCTTGCCTTGAGCCGGCACCTCTCCACGATCAAAAGGCTCAATCTCTGCTGGGGAGTCTATCCTGTCCTTGTCCCTGATTGGAAGGATACGGATGATATGCTTGAGAGAGCCAAGAGGATTCCTAAAGAGTTAGGTATTGCTAAAGCAGGGGATCACATTGTCATCATTGCGGGAGTTCCCATCAGCATTCCAGGGACGACCAACCTCATCAAAGTAGAGACAGTCGAGTAATAAAAGGTAGTTTATCAATTTACCCTATGGTAAAATTAATAGGGAAATAAGCTGAGATGCTGAGCCAATACTGAAACGAGTTCAGCACGACATCTAAAATCAAGTTACCCCTTGTTTGTCATTCCGAACCAGGTCCTGAACCATACCCTGAAACAAGTAATGTCATCCTGAACTTGGTTCAGGATCAGGGTCTGATGACCTCAGGAATTGCTTGGGGTCCAGAGAATATATTTTGGTATTTTCTGGAGGTCAAATGTCTTATAGGGGTAGTCGGGCCGCGATCCGCGAAAGCGCTCGGGTAGCGGGTCTTTTTTAGCGGTGGAGAGCGAAAAAGGAGGTGGCATTATGTCCGACTTCTTTCAGCCTGGAGTGGTCACCACACTCCATCGATTAAAAAAGGGTAATTTGGAACGGATGGAGATGGAACTGGAATTCTATTCGAGATACAATCCAATTGCCTTAGTTCTTCCATCTCTCTATTCGGAACTGAAAGAAAAAGCTCTGAAAACGATCGTTTCAGAAATTAAAAGGGTCAAATATATTAATCAAATCATCGTCACGTTGGGGAGGGCAAATGAGAAGGAGTTCGATCATGCCAAAGAGTTCTTTTCCGTTCTTCCCCAGGAGACCATTATCATCTGGAATGACGGGGGTAGGGTCCGATCTCTTTATGAGGTTCTAAATAAGAATGATATTTCTGCGGGTGAGGACGGAAAGGGTCGCTCCGTCTGGATGGCCTTCGGCTATGTCTTAGCAAGTGAAAAGAGTGAAGCCATTGTGCTTCATGACTGCGATATCCTCAGCTATGATCGAGAGTTCTTAGCTCGCTTATGTTACCCCGTGGTCAATCCAAACCTGGGATATGAGTTCTGTAAAGGATATTACAGCAGGGTGACAAATAAATTACATGGGAGAGTCACCCGGCTCTTTGTAACGCCTCTGATCCGGTCCCTAGAGCGACTTTTAGGTTACCTTCCATTCCTGGTCTATCTGGATAGTTTCCGGTACCCATTAGCAGGAGAATTCTCGATGATTACCGACCTGGCACGGATTAACCGGATTCCCTGGGATTGGGGTCTGGAAGTAGGGGTTCTGTCCGAAGTCTTTCGGAACTGTTCTTTGAGAAGGATCTGCCAAGTCGATTTGACAGACAACTATGAGCACAAACATCAGGAGCTTTCATCAGATGATCCGAATCAGGGACTTTTGAAAATGTCCATCGATATTTCTAAGAATCTCTTTCGTAACTTGGCCAGCGAGGGAATCGATCTCTCTGAAAGCCTGCTCAAGACCCTGAAGGCGACTTATCTAAGAACGGCCCAGGAGGCAATCACAAAATATAATGACGATGCGGCGATCAACGGCCTTGATTTCGATCGGCACGAGGAGGGCATTGCGGTTGATACCTTTAGCAAAGGGATTGAACTTGCCAGTAAGGCTTTTGTGGAGGATCCTCTAAGCATTCCCCTCATTCCTAATTGGAGCCGGGTCACCTCCGCCATTCCCGACTTTCTGGAGAGGTTGAAAAACGCCGTCAATGACGATAACACCTAAACTGGTGATCTTTACCGACTTAGATGGATGCTTACTCGATTCGAAAACCTATACCTTCGGGCCGGCACAGGCGGCTCTCCGTCTGATCAAGGAGAAAAAAATTCCTCTCATCCTCGTGAGCAGTAAAACCAGGGTGGAAATGGAGGAATACCGTAGAAGATTGAAAAACAACCATCCCTTCGTTTCTGAAAATGGGGGTGCTGTCTTCATCCCCAAGGGTTATTTTTCATTTGACTTTCCTTACGAGAGGGAATGGGAAGAATATTTCGTTTTAGAATTGGGTCCCTTTTATCCTCAAATTATTAGAGCATTGGAATTCATAAAAAAAGAAACCGGGATTCGGATAAGGGGGTTCCATGATTTGTCGGAAGAAGATCTTGTCTTTCTTTCCGGTTTGACCCGTGAAGCAGCGGCATGGGCTAAAAAAAGGGAGTACGATGAGCCTTTTCTGATCGAGGGCGGGGAGAAGGAAATCAAAATCGTTCAAAAAAAGATAAGAGAAAGAGGTTTGAATTATGTCTGGGGAGGAAGGTTCCATCATATTCTGGGTAAGAATGACAAAGGGAAAGCGGCCCAGATTTTGAAAGATCTCTATAAAAAAGAGTTTTCTTCCATTTGGACCGTGGGGGTTGGGGATAGTCTGAATGATTTGCCTATGCTATCCGCCGTTGATCATCCCATGTTTCTAAAAGCGGAGGAAGACCTTTCGGAGATCTCGCCAGTCAAAAACCTGGTCCTGCTTGAGGGAACAGGGCCTCAGGCATGGAACGAGGCGATTTTGAATATTTTGAGAGAAT
>CAYMJV010000221.1:0-3324 GCA_964390545.1 uncultured Syntrophaceae bacterium | reverse complement strand
TAAAGGGTCTTCCATTGATAAAATGGTGCGGGTTAGACATGACGTTTAAACTGATTACTCCTTGGTCTACCATGAAGATCAGCGAGGAGCCGTTCTTCAAAAAATCTTTTTATTGAGAGGACCGAACCTAAGATATGAGGCGAATGGGTCTGATTCTCCTCGTCCTGTTCTTCTTTACGGGGATATGTGACGGAGGGGAGGATGTGATCTACAAGATAACGATCCTTGGAAATGTAAAGATTGAAGAAGGGGTCATCCGAGGAGCGGTCAAGAGCCGGGAGGGAGGCCCTTTTTCCAACGAACAGGTCCGCGAGGACCTACGTTCGATCTTTGGCCTTGGCTACTTCGCTGATGTGCAGGTTGATATCAAATCGACCCCAAAGGGTGAGGAGATTATCTACATTGTCGCAGAAAAACCCTCTATCAAAGAGGTGCTGATCCTTGGTAATGATAAAGTGAAATTGGACGACATCAAGGAAAAAGTGACAATCACGCCCCGTTCCATCCTGAACCTTGAAAGGGTGCTGGAAAACGTAGAGCAGATCCGAAAGCTTTATTTTTCCAAAGGATATTATGGGGTCAAGGTGGAACATCAGGTGGACTCCCTGGAGACGAATGAAGCGGTCGTCACGTTTCGCATCACGGAGGGGCCCAAGGGCCGTATCAAAAAGATCGTCCTCAAAGGAAATCGAAAGATCAAGTCCTCTGATCTGAAGAAGGTGATGACGACCAAACAGTGGAGCCTTTTTTCCTTCATCACCAAAACGGGTGTGCTCGACGAAGACGTCCTCAAGAATGATACACAGCTCCTAACTGCTTACTACTATGAGCATGGCTATCTCGATGCAAAGGTCTCCCAGCCCAAGATCGACCTTCACGATCCCAAACGGATTCGGATTGAGATTGAAATCGAGGAGGGACCTCAATATCGCCTCGGGACGATCGACTTCAAAGGCGACGTTCTCACCACTAAAGAGGATCTTTTCAAGGGCCTCAAGTTGAAAAGAAACGATATCTATAGGAACTCGGCGGTTCGTGAACAGATCAGATTCCTCACCGAGAAGTTTGCCAATGAAGGCTATGCCTATGTGGAGATTAACCCGGAAACGAACATCGATTCCAAGAACCTTTTAGTCCATCTCACCTTTGAGGTGGAGAAGAAGAAACGCGTCTCCTTTGAAAAGATAGAGATCACGGGGGACACGAAGACCCGCGACAAAGTGATCCGCCGGGAACTCGAGGTGGAAGAGGGAGAAATGTACAGCGTTACGGATTTAAATGAGAGCCGGGACCGGCTCAAGAGGACAGGGTATTTCAAAGAGGTGGGTTTCAGCACCAGCCGGGGGAGCACCGATGAAAAGATCAACCTGGATATCAAGGTGGAAGAGGCTCCCACCGGGGCTCTCAGCTTTGGAGTGGGTTATAGCAGCATCGAAAACGTGGTGGGTTCAGTCTCCCTTTCAGAGCAGAACCTCTTCGGCATGGGCTACCACGGATTACTAAGGTTCCAGTTAGGGGCAGAGTCGAACAATTTCAAGGCAAGTTTTACCGATCCTTATTTTTTGGGATACCCCTATTCGGCTGGAATCGATCTTTATCGCGAACAGGTGGGGTACTTCGATACCTATTCCTACAAAATTCTTGGAGGGGACCTTCGCCTTGGGAAAAAACTGACCAAGAGGATCCGTCTCGATTCGATGTACAAATTGGAGAATGTTAACGTGTACGACGTGACAGACGATGCTTCTACATACATCAAGGAACAGGAAGGGAAAAAAACCACAAGTGCTCTCTCTTTCACCCTTTCCATGGATACTCGAGACGATTATTACGTACCAACCCGTGGAGCCCAGCACAGCCTCTCTGTTCAGAATGCGGGAGGGATCTTAGGCGGGGATAACTACTTTGTAAAAGGGATGTTGGAAACCAGTTGGTTCTTTCCGCTTCCCCTCAGCACGGTCTTGAACCTTCGTGGAAAATTGGGGATCATCGAACCTTACGGAGGCAAAGAGACGCCGATCTATGAAAAGTTCTTTGTCGGCGGGTTGTATACCGTCAGAGGTTTTGAATACGGGAGAGCGGGCCCCATCGATATAAACGAAGATCCTCTGGGTGCAGAAAAGATGGTGGTCTTCAGTGCCGAATGGATCTTTCCCCTCTCCCGGGCGATTGGCTTGAGGGGAGCGTTGTTTGGGGACGTGGGAAAAGGTTTTGACCGATGGAGCGACCTCACTCCTCTAAGAACAGGGGCCGGGGCAGGGATCCGATGGTTTTCCCCAATGGGCCCTATCCATATTGATTTCGGTGTCAATCTCAGTCCCAAGGAGGGGGAAAAACGGAATGTCTTTGATTTCACCATTGGAACGGTTTTTTAGAGACCTTCGAACTTTTATCAAAAAAGGAGACCGAAGATGAATAAGAAAAAAATTGGGATCATGATGGGGATTCTCCTCCTCATCGAGAGCGGGTTCACCCTATCGATGGCCTTCGCGGAGTTAAAGGTCGGCTGTGTCGATATCCAGCGGGCCATGAACGAATGTCAGGCTGGGGGCGAGGCCAAAAAGGTGATTAGCAAGGAGATGGAGAAGCTTCAAAAACTCTTTGCAGAGCGGCAGAAAGAACTTCAAACCATGAAAGAGGCTTTTGAGAAACAGGCCCCCATGATGAAGCCGGAAGCCCGGACGGCAAAGGAGAAGGATTTTCAGGCGAAAGTCCGGGATTATCAGAGGTGGCTGGAGGATAATCAGAAAGAGATCCAACAAAAAGGGATGGAGATGGAGCGAACGATCCTCCAGGGAATTCAGAAAGTGATTAAAAAGATAGGAGAGGAGGAAGGATATACCCTTGTCTTGGAAAAGAATGAAAACATCGTCCTTTACTCCTCAAAAACCATCGACTTCACCGATCGGGTGATTAAAACCTATGATGCACAAAAGAAATAAAATTTCAGATTGCAGATTGAAGATTTCAGATTGGAGGAATTAAATCTAAAATCTCAAATCTGAAGGTCTCTTAAAAAATCTGAAAGGGCTGTTTCCTGTCATTCCTGCGCAAGCAGGAATCCAGTCTTTTAAGGTACTGAGAGTTCCTCTGGATTCCCGTTTTCACGGGAATGACAACTTTTTAGGAATTCATCAAATCTGAAATTTCAAATCCGTTGAGGTTAGGGGCCTAGAGATGAAAAAGAAACTCAAAGAGTTGGCGGAATTAGTAGGTGGAAAGGTCGTCGGAGATGGGGAGGTTGAAATTTTGGGGGTCGCCTCAATCGATGAGGCCAAAACCGGAGAGATCACGTTCATTGCCAATCCCAAATACCTTTCCAAG
>CAYMJV010000220.1:0-3382 GCA_964390545.1 uncultured Syntrophaceae bacterium | reverse complement strand
CCATCATCGCCGTGGGCCGAATTCGTACCCCCGAATTGGCCAACCAGATATTAGAAGAGAAGAAGGCCAACCTCATCTCCATGGGAAGAGCGTTGATTGCTGACCCGAATCTCCCCCTCAAAGCCCTTCACGGAAAGACGGAGGAGATCATTCCATGCATCTCGTGTAACCGATGCGTCCTCAGTATTCGAAAAGGTGCTCTCCAATGTGCCGTCAATCCAGAAACAGGGCGGGAGGAGATGTTTAAACTCCAGAAGACAGACCAACCGAAGAAGGTCTGGATTGTTGGAGGGGGTCCGGCCGGGATGAAGGCTGCTGAGATCGCAGCCCTGCGGGGCCATCAGGTATCACTCTACGAAGCAAGCGAGAAACTGGGAGGGAAATTTCTCCTCGCTGCCATTCCTCCAAGAAAGCAGGTTTTGAAAGAATTTATCGATCATCTCGTTAGGCAAGTCGAAAAACTGCCCATAAAGATCATTTTAGGAAAGCCCTTTACTCCGGCTTCATTGAGAAGAGGTAAGCCTGATGCGGTGATCGTTGCCATTGGGGGCAAACCGTTTTTCCCAGCCATCGAAGGAATTCAGGACTTCGGCGCAATCTCTGTAGAGGATGCTTTGAAAGGCTCTGTTCTTCTTGGCAAGAAAGTCCTTGTGGTCGGCGGTGGAGGGATCGGAGCGGAGGTGGCAGATTACCTCTCCGAAAACGGAAAAGAGGTCACGCTCGTCGAGATGAGGGAAGGGATCGCCCTCGATCTGGTTACCCATCTTCAATATTTCTTAAATATGAGATTAAAAGAGAAGGGAGTCCAGATGCTCACCTTGACAAAGGCCATCCGTTTCGAAAAAGATGGATTGTGGGTTGAGGACCCTCAGGGAACCAGGAAGCTCGATGGTTTCGACTCGATTGTCCTTGCATTAGGATGGAGTCCTAACGATGAAATGGTTGAATCTTTCAAAGGAAAGGTTCCCGAGGTCTATGTCATAGGTGATGCATCAAAACCCAGGGAGGTCATGGAAGCATTACTTGAGGGGGAGGAAGTCGCCCTCAAAATTTAGCAGAAGGAGGTGAGACTATTTAAGGATGATTCATTCTGAGATCATCCTTTCTTCTCAGGTATCACTCTTGTAGGGCGTGATCCCCGATCACGCTTTCTACCTAATGCAATGAGAGGTAAACCTTTGGATGGTGCGTTCGGGGAACGCACCCTACACAGAGAAAGGGGGGTAATCATGCTAGCAAAAAGAAAATTATTTGGAACGGCCATACTTATTCTTATATCTATGGTTTTCATTCCCATGATGGTCTTTTCCGCGGAGAAGAAGGTCGTCCGGATTTGGCACACGGAGACCGAGCCCCAGTCCGTTGCTGGGTTCCAGCAGATCATCGACGACTTTGAGAAACTCCACCCGGACATCACGGTGAAACAGGAAGCGTTGGCCTGGGGCGACCTCGAGGCCAAGCTGACTGCAAGTCTCGCCGCTGGCGCACCCCCGGATGCCTCCCATGGACAGGCCGTGACCTGTGCGTCCTTTTACGCGAAAGGCCTCTTGCGGGACCAGGAGGATATTGCTGCCTCCATCGGCCGGGACAACATCTGGGAGGCCGTTCGGCTACAATGTTTTCACGACGGCAAATATTACGGGATTCCCCATTCAGCGGCCACATCGCTTCTGATCTACCGGAAGGATATCTTCAAGGCAAAGGGGTTGAAGCCACCGGAGACCTGGGATGACTTCATCAAAATGGCCGAGGCGATGATGGAGCGGGATAAAGATGGCCGGGTGACCCGCTACGGCCTGTCCCTCCCCGGCGTGGGCCTCTTCATCAATATTGCGGTTGGAGAACTCACTAAGGCAAACGGCGGGCGACTCTTCGATCTCAAGACGGGCCGCCCCACCTTCACCGAGAAACAGGTCATTGAGGTGTTGGATTATTACAAGAAATTAACCGCCACGGTCCTGCCGCCTGGCTGGCTCGGCCATGGTTACCTGGATACTTTTGCTAATCTGGCTACCGGCAAGGCCGCAATACTCTACCAGGGTTATGGTCGAGGAGCGGGCTATATTGAGAAGTATGCCCCGAAAGACACGGGCGATCCTGAGCACTTCGGAGTGCTGGTGAAGCCCCATGGACCATCCGGCAAGGAGACAGCGGCCCAGATTGATGCCGAGCCCTGGATGATCTTCAAGAACGCAAAGTACCCCGAAGAAGCGGCACAGTTCTTGAAATTCTTCTTCAAGGAAGAAAATTACATTAAGTACCTCCTCACGGTGCCGATTCACCTCCTCCCAACCCTCAAGTCGGTGCGTAGCAACCCTGCCTACCAGGCTAATGCGATGGTACGCAAGTGGAAGGAGTGGCAGGATATGCAGTACCGTTACTTTGACTCAGGGCAGGCGAAGCCGACACTGATCGTGGACTGGGCTGACCTGAAACTACCCTTTGGCCTCGAGATCCTTGGGTCCGGTATTGTCCCGGACATGGTGACGGATGCTGTCCGGGGGATGTCCTCGAAGGAAGCGGCGGCCAAGGCCCAGGCTCGGGCGGAAGAGTTAATTACACAGCTTGGTTACAAACGGTGGTAAACAGTGTCGTTAGGGGCTGACCTGGCATACGCTCGCTTCGGACTTGCGAAGCAGGTGTGTGTCAGGTCCAGCCAATTCTTACTCTGAAACGAAGACCATGAACGGCGTATCTGATCACGAACCCCAATGTGTGGGTTCTTCTGGGGTGCGATCCACATTTTCCCTCATTGCTGCTAAACTTGGTATCGCGCGAAGGACAACCTGGGTGCCCGTAACCAGGCCAAAGCGTCGCGAGCAAGTAGCGGGGCTCCTGACCATTGCCCCTGCCCTCTCCCTGATTCTGGCCCTCACACTATACCCTGTCGCCTACTCCATCTGGCTTAGCCTCTTGGAGAAGCACTCTTTCTTCCCGCAAGAACGCTTTATCGGCCTCGAGAATTACTTCTACCTGTCGAAGGATCCGGAATTTTGGACCAGCCTCTGGTTGGGGACAGTCTATTCCATATGGACGATCTTCTTCCAGATAGTCCTAGGAGTGGCGGCTGCTCTCATTCTGAACGAGGCCTTCGTGGGACGGGGTTTGGTTCGGGGGATCGTCCTGTTCCCTTACATGATCCCCACCATCGTGGCTGTGATTCTGTGGAAGTGGCTGCTCAACGACACGTATGGGATCGTGAACTATTGGCTAATGGCCCTGGGGATCATCTGGGATCCAGTCAGTTGGCTGGGGGCTGATCATATCATGCTCTCGCTCATCATGATGAGCATCTGGCAGTTCTTCCCTTTCGTCCTACTGAGTATTCTGGCCCGGCTCCAGACCATCCCCCCGGAGCTATACGAGGCCGCCAAGGTAGATG
>CAYMJV010000219.1:0-3382 GCA_964390545.1 uncultured Syntrophaceae bacterium | reverse complement strand
GGGACCCGCTCACCCCCATGTACAGCGCGAGTGAGGAATGCCTTTTTACCCGGGTTTTTCATAAGAAGCTCCTTATAAAATTTTAAGAAGATCATACCATAATTCTAGATTCTTACACTGAATTTCTGAGAACTTTCTTCTGACATTTCATGCCCCCCTCACCCCCTCCCTCTCCCCAGCGGGGAGAGGGAGGGGGTGAGGGGGAAATTTCAAATATATTTGGCTATGAATTTAGGCTATAATGCTTAAGAATGAAACCGGCAAAGTACGGTTCAACGGCTTTTAATTTTCTGAAATCGAAAAACCTTCAAAAGGCTTCGGAAGACTTTCGGTATCTCCTCAATCGAGCCTATCCCAGAAAAGCTGCTCTGGAACTCGTAGGAAATCGATACCAGCTCACCTCGGATCAACGCCACCTTCTCCACCGAGGAGTCTTTTCAGATACGGATTCAAAGGGGAGGCAAAAAAAGAAAATCTCACCCAATCAGATACGTGGATATGACCTTGTCATCGATGGCCATAATGTACTCATCACCATCGAAGCCGGCCTTTCAGGTCGGCCTCTCATCTTTGGAGATGATGGTTTCATCAGAGATATCTCCGGCCTTTCCGGAAATTTTCAAAAGACGGAGATGACCGTCCAGGCCCTTGAATTACTCCTAGATTTCCTGAAGAGGGCGAAGCCCCGTCAAACTCTGTTCCTCTTTGATTCTCCGATCAGCAGGAGTGGAGAGTTGGCCCTGGAAGTACGGGGTCGCATGCAAAAAGAGAACCTTCCAGGGGACGCCATGGCCGTCAGGGTCCCCGAGAAGATTCTCATTGGATTCCCGGGCAGAGTTGCTACGAGCGATACGGCCATCATCGACCGATCTCATAAAGTGGCCGATCTGGCCGGTTACGTTTTGAGTAGACAAAAGAAATTGAAATCACTGATCCGGTGGAGGCGAAAGAGAGGAATCGTTGGAAAGCTTGGAAAGCAATGAAAAAGTTGAAGGATACCGCTGGGTCATTCTGACCATCGTCTATCTCTCCATTCTTGCCTTTACCTTCATTTTCCAATCTATCCCCCCTATTCTCCCTTTGATTATTTCTGAGCTCCATCTCACCTATGCCCAGTCCGGCCTTCTCATGAGTCTCTTTGCCTTTCCCGGCCTCTTCATCTCCCTCCCGGGCGGATTTCTGTCAGACCGTTACCCCATGAGACCTTTGGGTACAGGTTGTTTTCTGTTAATGGTCGGAGGGATCCTCCTTACAGGTCTGGGAAGGGACCTCCGCGTTCTGTGGTTGGGGAGAGTGATTGCGGGAATCGGCGGACTCACCCTCTCCGTCCTCCTTCCCAAACTTCTTTCCCAATGGTTTCGAACAAAAGAATTAGGTTTGGCCATGGGGATCTTCAATACCGGTGTCCCATTGGGCTCGGTCATCTGTTTTGGGCTTTTCGGTAAAATGGGCACCTTATGGGGATGGCGCACTCCCATTCTATTAACGGCGATCTATTCCTTCTTTACCTCGATTTTTTTTCTAAGCCTTTACCGATCTCCATCTTCCAAGGATATGGAACATTCCAGGCCCTTCAATCTTTTGAGATCTTTAAAAGAAATGGGATCCCCGATCTGGAGTGTTGGTCTTTCTTGGCTCTGGTACAATGCTGCCCTCGTCTCCTTCGCCACCTTCGCACCCAATTTCTTTTTCCAGAAGGGTTATACGATTGAGCAAAGCGGTTTCCTTACGGGAATTCCCCTTCTGGGCTCTCTTTTCCTCAGTCCTCTCATGGGGTATCTTGTGGATAGATTTAGGCATCAGGAATGGCTTATTGCAATCGGAGGAATTGCGTTGTCCATCCTGATACTGTCTTTCAACTTCAGCACGTCCTTTCTTCTCCTGGTCACTCTCATGGGTATTTTCTCTGCCACGATACCTGCTCCCATCTATTCCCTCCCCCCGGAGCTATTGAAGCCTGAGAATCTGGGGTTGGGGTTTGGAGTCATCTCCACATGTTCGAGCATCGGGTTATTTATAGCGCCTTATCTTATTGGAAAAGCGAAGGATTTAACAGGTTCTTATGGTTTTAGTTTTGTCTTCATCTCCCTCTTTTTTCTGCTTACGGTCATCTCCATCTTTTTCGTACATCGTCGTCCGAAACAGAACTGAGTTCCAAGATAGGTGTTCGGGGTTCACGGTAAACATCCTAAAACAAATGAGGGACCGCCCTTCCAAAAAAGCCTTGACAAGTCATCCCCTTTGGCGTATAGATTTGGATACAGTATACAAAACTTTTTTCTAAGGAGGGAACCGTGGAAACCATTTCGGGTGGGATTAAAGTCAGCAAAAGGAAGTCTCTTCGTGAGGAAGTTTATGAGTCATTAAAAAAGTCCATCCTCCATGGAAAACTGAAGGGGGGACAACGTCTAATTGAAGAAACCTTGGCCGATCAGATCGGGATCAGTCGAACCCCGGTCCGGGAAGCATTCCATAAACTGGAACGGGATGACCTGGTCACCAAACTCCCCAAAGGAGGATTTGCTGTCAGGGAGTTCACCAAAGAGGACGTCGATGAAATCTTCGGTATCCGAAGTGCCCTTGAAAGTTATGCCGCCTACCTCGCTACCCTTCACATCTCATCGGAGAAGATCTCCCAGCTCGAGAAAAAAGTGAAAGAGTCGGAGGATGCCCTCGACAAGGGAGATGAAGAAAAGCTCGTCCAGCTAAACACCGAATTTCATGATCTTATTTATAAATCTAGCAAGAGCAAAAAGCTCTCCGAGATGATTAATAACTTCCGGGACTATTTCTACCGTTACCGGTCCCTTCTGCTCCGTACCGAAAAGGGCACGAATTATTCGATCGACGATCATCGGCGCATGCTCGAAGCCATGAAGAAAAAGAACCCGAGGTTGGTGGAAAGGCTTGTCAGAAATCACCTGGCAAGAGGAAGGGATATCATTCTTAAAGAGGTTAGCGAAAGAAGAATTGCGCCATAATTTTGAACAGAAATTCGAAATTCGAATATCGAAATTCCCCTCACCCTTACCCTCTCCCCACAGGGGAGAGGGAGGGGGTGAGGGGGGGAGTGAGTAGTGGAAAAGAAGATTCGTATATTGGTTGCGAAGCCTGGCCTCGATGGCCATGATCGGGGAGCGAAGGTCGTTGCCCAAGCTCTCCGGGACGCAGGGATGGAAGTGATCTACACAGGCCTCCATCAGAGTATCGACCAGATCATCAATACGGCCCTCCAGGAGGGCGTGGATGTGATTGGCCTCTCCATCATGTCCGGAGCCCATCTGCCAATCTGTGAAAAATTGATGAAGAAGATGAAGGAGAAGAAACTTGATGACATCCTCGTGGTGGTGGGCGGCGTCATCCCCAAAAGGGATATTCCCCC
>CAYMJV010000218.1:0-3421 GCA_964390545.1 uncultured Syntrophaceae bacterium | reverse complement strand
GCGGTCACCTTTTCCACCAAATTCCGCCAAGAGAACTGGATATATAAAATAGGTAAGCGTCCGTAGTTTTTTCAGGCTGGTATCAAATCACAATACCAATAACGGCTCTCTCTCAAGACAACCTCTCCTTGGAGGTAAGATACTCTCTTCTGAAATATCGGTCCGTCATATACGAATGTGTGAAATTCGCCGTTCTCACCGCAAGGATCAATCGCTGATGGAAAATCAGAGAGCAATTGCCGATCAAAGAGCCTGCCGGCAAATGTCTTGTCAAGCACATTCGAGTCAACGCAGGTGACAATGGCCTTGAAACCCAGATCAATGAATTCATGGGCAAGCTCGGCCGTATCCCTTTTCCATATGGGAAAGAAAGCCTTCATCCCTACCCTCGATAAATTATCCTCTCGATATTTTCTCAAATCCTCCAAGAAGATGTCTCCAAACACAACGGATGAGACACCAAGTCTCAGATACTTTTGAAGAACCTCGCTCATTTTAGCTTCATAGGCTTCGTTACAAGAATCCTTCGGTAGATACACTTTTTCAATCGGAAGGCCTAAAGAATTCGCCTGATGTTCAAGAAGGATGGTCCGAACGCCATGCATGCTGACCCTGTCGTAGTCTTCTGTCAGGGTGGTCAGTAAAGCCAAGATCTCATGGTCATGCTTTCTTTGAAGCTCGTAAAGAGCCAAAGCACTGTCCTTGCCCCCGCTCCATGTAAAAAGAACTTTTCTCATCATTGACAAAGCTTTGTTGACCGCGCAGATTTCATGCCAACATTTTGGGACAGCCTCTGTGTCCCCATTTTCCATATGGTTTAAAATTTGGTTAACAATACCAGAGCTATTTTGATTCCGGTAAAGAACCAAAACAAGAGAAATACGCATGCATACCATTCTAGGACCACTTTCCCCGAAGTATAGATTCTCGGGAACGTGTACTGCAGTTTTCTCGATATGAAGCCCCCAGGCTTGTCAGAAAACCATGACTCTATGCAAATTAGCCCCCATGAAAACACCAGTACCAATAATCCAATTGCAGCCACAACCTTCGGAAATGATTTTGTTTCACTAACGGCCAGGATAACAAAGGGAGTAACGAGGAGAGTAAACCCAATCAACGCTGTGAACCAAAGAACCGCTTTTCGGGGTTTTAGCCAACTTGCTATTTTCCTATATATGTTTGGTGTCGGCATTTCTATCCATGAGCTATCAAAGAATGGGGGTCAACTCTTATTTCTCACCGGTCACCATTTCCACCAAATTCTTCCAAGCAAACCAAATATGTTCTCAAAGGGCTAATATTAAAGACCCTGGGTTGTTATACGAGCTACTTCAACACACCCAAAATAATCTCTCCCATCATCTCTCCTTTTCTAACAGGGTGCTGCACTTGTCCCGTCGCTTGCGGAACCTTGATGGAAACATACCGATACACTTCATCCACCGTGATGATTCCATTCCCATCCAAATCCGCCTTGCCCCGAAGCCCCTCCAAAAGGTAATAGGTAAAAACCCCGTGTCTGAGGTCATCGCTCTCTACGGTCACCTCATTGGCATCACTGGCGGTAAGCACCACCCTCCCTCTTCCCTGAGAGATCCTCTCCAAAAAAGCTCCCGAAATATTCGTCCTTACCCCAACCACAGGGACAGTCCGGCCCCCCGCCGCCCCACTATAGCAGGTGTCAGTAATGAACACTAAGCGCTCCGAGCTTATCCTTTGAAAGATACGGGCAATCTCACCCATGGGCATGGCAGAAGTGTAAAGGTCTTTAAGGTCCGCATTGTGAGGAAGGATATACTTCTCCAACCCATCCCCGTCCACACTCGTCGAATCGCTCTCTATGGCCCCATGACCAGCCCAATAGATGATTACCGTGTCTTCCTTTCCAGCACTTCGCCGGAGTCTTGTGCCTAGAATACTCCTGATCTTGTCCAGTGTCGCTTCTTCATCAAGAATTAGCCAAATTTTGTCCTTAGAGACTTTATTCACCTCTACCAGATAGCGATAGAACTCTCGGGCGTCATCGACCGCATATTTTAGGCGCAGAAAGTTCGCATATTTGTTTATCCCAATGATGACCGCCCAAGTCTCGCCCGGCTTTTTTGCCAATTGCACGGAGATGGTTTTCTTGGTAGAAAACCCCTCCTTGTCTTGGGCGATGATCGTTATTTCATTTTTCCCTTCCCGCAGGCAGACTCGTTCTGAGAATTCGATTCGGTTCAGTTCCTTAGGGGTGATTTTAACAAGCCTTTGATCTTTCGGACTGACCAACGCCTCGTTCAACAAAATATCGAATTGGGTAATCTCTCTCTGATGCTCAGCTACACCTGAGAGAGGAATGCATTCGGACTCGACCGTGGCTCCATCTTTGGGATTAAGGATGGCAATGATAGGGATGCTCTTGGGTTGTTTGAGCTTTTCTTCCTCCAGAAGCTGCAATCGAGCTGTGAGCTTCTTCTCCTTTTCCTCCTGCTCTGCCAGCTTCTTTCTCAATTCTTCAAGGTTCTTGAGAGACTGAAGGGCTCGTTGTAATCTCTCGGCGAGGTCAGCTATCTTTCTCTCCTTCTCCTCATCTACCATACCAACATTTTCTTTTCCTTTAAGACTTTCTATGGCTGCCTTTGCTTCTTCTTGGAGTTTCTGGCTCACCTCCGGGATCTCAGCTTCTTTATCCGGTGGCCTGGTCTTCGAAACCTCTTTCCCTTTCAGGGCACTGATAGCTTCCTTCGCCTTCTCAACCTCTTCGTTCGCCCGCTTTTCGACAAGCTGAAGCTCTTTTGTCGCCCTAAAAACAGTAGATAACCGCTTTAAACTTTCATTATTCGGATCTTCAAGCAGAACTTTTTCCATAAAATCTGATATCCCGACAGGGTCGTAGTCTCGCCAAACGATGATATCAACAACAAAATACCCCTTATTATCGCGATAGTAATCTGGGTTTATTGCGACACCTTTGAAATCCACTCCTCCGTCATCGAAACCTAAGTAAATATTTCCCTCCTCTCTCACCCTGAATACAGGCTCGCCGTAATATCTGTAGATGGGAGCTTTTTTCCCAGTACGGTAGAGTAACTTGTAAGCTGGACCTAATGGGCGAGTACTCATTGCTTTCTGGGGCCAGAATGTAATCTCTCCCTTAGCTAGCAATGTTATCTGATCACCCTCCTTAACATGGAGGCCGGTGTTAAACATGGATGGATTGCTGCCTTGAACAATGGCGGATTCGCACTGTTTGACGATATTGGGTAACACCTTGGGCATTTTGATTACGTGAGAAGCACACGCAGTGAAGATAAGAGAAATGCCGAGGGAAAAGAAAATCAAAAGAATGGGTTTCATGAAAAGCAACGGTTCACGGTGACGGTTCATGGTCTTCACGGTGTCATCTCCACGGTGTCAGGCATCGGTAATAAGGTCT
>CAYMJV010000217.1:0-3431 GCA_964390545.1 uncultured Syntrophaceae bacterium | reverse complement strand
GCCTTTGCCTCCCCCGAAATCGATAAGATCAATGCCCAACGCTATCGAAAAGATCTGGAGAACGTAAAAAATGTCCTTCAGGGAGCCGTCAAAGAATTGACTTTGGATCGAACACTCTTCAAAAAGATCCAAACGACACCAAGAACTGTCGAAGTCTCTCTCAAGGGAGAGTATTTTATCTCTTCTGGAATTTCGGATCTTGAAATGCTCAAGGCGGTCAAATCTGCATTTGAAGGAAGCGGGCTTGAGCCGATTCATGGTTCGGAAGCCATTCAGAAAGGGAACCTGATCAATCAGAGGATCGAGCAGATCCGGCGTGCAAGGTTAGGAATCTACCCTTTAATCAGTTCCGAGAAGGGAGAGGTTTTGGTTGAAATTGGAATCGCCCTTGGTCTGGGAAAAGAAATCATACTTCTTTATAAGAAAGGGACTCTCTTTTCAGGGTTACTCAAACAATTGAATTCCATTGAATATGAACACTTCTCAGACCTCACTGAAAAATTGAAGAAAAGAATAGGGTAAGATTCATGGGGGTGGGGAAAATCCATGGAAGAAGTCTCTCGAAAAGTATGCAAGGACATTTTCGATAAAGTGAACGCAAACGACACCTTTGCTCGATTGATCCAGATGAAATTACTGGAGATCCAACCCGGCTTTGCCCGTTCCACCCTCTCCATTACTGATCAGATCGTCAATATCTACCAAATGGCCCACGGCGGAGCTATTTTTTCGGTCGCCGATCAAGCCTGTGAAGCAGCAGGAAATAGCTTCGGGAAACCTGCAGTAGCACTTCAACATAATATTCACTTCTTGGCCGCCGGTAAGTCCGGAGACATCCTTGAGGCCACAGCAAAGGTGACGAACCGATCCAATCGTGTCGGTCTGATTGAATTCGAAGTCAGAAATCAAGAAGGACTCCTCCTTGCCATAGGACAACAACTGATCTATTTCAAAAAAGCGGAAAACCCTGATTAGAACCTCAGACCTTGTACGTTAACGTCTGGGTGCCTTGGCCTTTCTTACCAATCAAAAAACCAAAAAACCTTGACAAGATATGGGGTTTAGGTATATAAGAATTTTTGTATACAGTATCCAAAATATCCCCGGGAGGTGATTCTGATGGAAGACGCCAATCTCTTCAAAAATATTACTGTTTTAAGTCTGGAACAGGCTACGGTTCTCCCCTATTTGACCCTGCGCCTTGCAGAGGATGGGGCCAATGTCATACGAATGGAACATCCTGTATATGGTGATCCTAATAGAAGAGTTGGGGATAACGTACTGAGCGAGGATCGGATGTTTTCTTATTACCTCTCCATTAACGCCGGGAAAAAGGCCTTGACCTTAGACTTAGGGGTTCCGGAGGGACAGAAGATCTTAAAGGAGCTCATTCTAAAATTGAAGGTGGACATCTTTGCCACAAATCAATTGCCCAGAAATTATACAAAACTCGGAGTCGAGTATGAGATGCTGAAGAAGATAAAAGAGGACATTATCTGGCTGGGGATGACCGGTTTCGGTCCCAAAAGCAATGAAGCGGCCTATGACCCGGTGCTCCAAGCCAGAGGAGGATTGATGGAACTGACAGGGGAAAAGGGAGGAAGTCCCCAGGTCATGGGAATCCCGCTACCAGACATGGGTGCCAGTGAACATGGCTACGGGCTATTGATGAAGGCCCTCTTCAAAAGAGCGGTGACGGGCCAGGGAAGTCGTATCGATCTCTCCATGTTTGAAAGCACCGTTTCTTGGCTCACCCAGGCGATTACTCATACAGTCACCTTTAAGAAGAAAGTGACCCGAAGGGGAAATACACACGAATTCTTCTCTCCCGTTTCGGTGTATGAGACGAAGGATGGCTATGCCTATGTAGCTCTAGGTAATGACAAGCAGTGGGAGACGATGACAAAGATTCCAGGATTCGAATCCCTCCACAAAAAAGAGTATGAGCGC
The DNA here is from genome assembly GCA_964390545.1 of uncultured Syntrophaceae bacterium. Lineage (GTDB taxonomy): Bacteria > Desulfobacterota > BSN033 > BSN033 > UBA1163 > CAYMJV01. The sequence goes on along the minus strand of CAYMJV010000217.1, from coordinate 1,481 downwards.
AATGCGGGACGCATTGCCGACGTTGAAAATTTAAACAAGGTAATCAACGCCATTACGAAGAAATTCGCCACTCAAGAGTTGATCGATATTTTTAATAAAGCCACGATCCCCATTTCTAAAGTGAATTCGATTGAAGAGGTGGTGGAAGATCCGCTGGTAAAACCGAATCTGATACGGAGCAAGGATTCAAAAACAGGGTCAGAGATCACGATCGCGCCCTCCCCGTGTACGACCTCCTTCTTGAAATCGGTCAACCAAGTGCTCAGTTTTCCTCCTCGATTTGGAGAGCATAATGAAGAAATTTTCAGCGGTCTTTTAGGATATAGCGGTGCCCAATTAAAGGAGTTCAAGGAGAAGAACATCATTTAATCACCCCCTCCCCCACCCTCCCCCCTCGAGGGGGAGGGAGAGGGTGGGGGGCGAAAGGAGCAATCGAATGGCACTCGACTTTAGCTTTGCGGAGGAACAAGAATTCTTCAGGCAGACGGTCCGAGATACGGTGAATCGATTGATCATGCCCAGGGTGCAGGAACTGGACGAAAAGGAAGAATTCCCCTGGGATCTCTGGAAGGAATTTGCCGCTCTTGGATATCTCGGCCTGAGACACAAAGAGAAATATGGTGGGATGGAGACGGATACTGTCACCCAGATGATCTTCTATGAAGAGTTGGCAAGAGGGTCCTGCGGGTTTGCCATGTCAGCGATTATGCAGATCCTGATGGGAACTTATTTCATCGGCCGTTTTGGAAACGAGGATATTAAGCAGAGGATTCTTGTCCCTGCCATCAAAGGCGAAAAGATCGGCACGATCTGCTTTACGGAGGACCAGTCCGGCTCGGACCTCGGCGGAACAAGGACGCTTGCCACCAAAGTGGACGGAGGTTGGAGGATCAATGGGAGAAAGCAATGGATCACAAATGGCCCCATTGCTGATTATGCAACGGTGATGGCAACGATTGATCCAAAACTCGGGCTCAAGGGTCTCAATTTTTACCTGGTGGAACGAAAGACAGAGAATCGTGATGGGTTCGTCCCCGGCCAGAAGCTCCATAAATTGGGCTCTCGCTGCTCGGTGACAGGTGAGTTGGTGTTCGACAATGTCTTTGTTCCTGATGAGAATTTCTTAGGAGAGGAAATCGGCAAAGGAGTTCAGTATGCCGGAAACATCCTCAACGAGGTTCGTGTGATGACTGGTATGTGCGCCTTGGCTATTGCAAAAGAATCGATGGAGGATGCTAGGCAATATGCTAATAACCGAATTGCTTTCGGAAACCCCATCAGCAAATATCAGCTCATTCGGGAAAAATTTGCCAAATTCTGGGCCTGGTATGAGGCTTCGCGAACCTTTCTCTACAAATGTGCCTGGATGATTCAAAACGACATTCCTTGCATGAATGAATGCATGCTGGCCAAGTATCATTCCACAGAGATGTGTATGTATGCCGTCGAGGAAGCGATGAGGATCTATGGCGGGAATGCAT
>CAYMJV010000216.1:0-3485 GCA_964390545.1 uncultured Syntrophaceae bacterium | reverse complement strand
ATGTATGATGGGAAGAAAATCATTTTAGGATTGATCATCTTTCTTGGGCTGATCACCTATCCGATTTGGCATAATACCGTGAGCGGAAAAGCCCGTTATGTCCCCAAGCCCGAACTTCCCACGGATAAGGATAAAAAGGAGTGCGTTGAACCGAAGGCCTTCATTCGGGTTAATCATAAAGAGCTTTTGGAAGACTGGAAGGCTTCCGTAGTCCGTGATGGTATGAGAACTTATCAAGCGAGCAACCAGAAGAAATATATCATGAGTCTAAATCGCACCTGTATGAGTTGCCATACAGATAAAACTAAATTCTGTGACCAGTGCCATACCTATATGGGGGTCACCAACAAATGCTGGGATTGCCACATATTTCCAAAGGAAATAAAAAAGGATCAAAGGGATGGAATTTACTAGGAGAGCCTTGTTAAAAATTGGTGGACTCACCCTCCTGGGGTTATCTGCCAAACCAGGCTGGCAGGTCTTCTCGAAGGTGGCGGCCCCCGAACCGTCTCCAGATGCGGAAGCCTTGGCCAAGAATAAATGGGGAATGGCAGTCTACTTGCGAAAATGTTGGCAAGAGGAAGGGTGCAGGGATTGCATCGACGCCTGCCATCGCATCCATAACGTACCTAATCTGGGGACGCTGAAAGAGGAGATTAAATGGGTCTGGACAGAGCCTTATGAAAAGGTCTTTCCAGAGCATGAATTTGAAGTAACCGAGGAAGACTACCAGCACAAACCTGCTCTTCTGCTCTGCAATCAGTGTGATGATCCCCCTTGTGTGAGATATTGCCCCACCCGGGCAACCTGGAAGAGGGAAGATGGAATTGTCATGATGGACTTCCATCGGTGCATTGGCTGCAGGTACTGCATGGCAGGATGCCCCTATGGATCGAGAAGTTTTAACTGGAGAGACCCCCGACCTTTCATCAAAAACATCAACTTAGAGTTTCCTACCCGGACTCGGGGGGTTGTCGAGAAGTGTAATTTTTGTGTCGAGAGGCTTGCACAAGGCCTTATCCCTGCCTGTGTGGAAGCATGTAAAGCAAAGGCGTTAGTCTTTGGCGACTTGAAAGATCCCAAGTCAGAGATCCGAGAAGCCCTTAAATATAAAACTATTTACCAAAGGCAGCCCGAACTGGGTACCAAACCCAAGGTTTATTACATCTTATAATCCCCCTTTACCCCCCTTTAGTAAAGGGGGGTTGGGGGGGATTTGAAAACTATTTTCAGGGTAAATCAAGTTCTCTTACTGGAAGCCTTTATGTTGGACCAAAGACAAAAAATCATCGGAGAAGACACGGTTCTCTTTAAACATATCTGGGAGACAGGAAAAGGTTTTTACATCACCGTTTCCATCCTCGGAGCCCTTGTCCTCCTTGGACTTTATGCCTATGTCACTCAATATCGAACGGGGTTGACAGTGACTGGGCTTTCGAGACAGATCTTTTGGGGTGTCTACATCACGAATTTTGTCTTCTTCATCGGAATCAGCCACGCAGGAACCTTCATTTCAGCTGTTCTCCGCATTCTTAAGGCGGAATGGCGAAGGCCAATCAGTCGAGCTTCAGAGCTCACAACCGTTTTTATTTTGATGTTTGGTGTCGGGAGTGTTCTGATCGATCTGGGAAGGCCGGACCGAATGCTCTATGCCATCCGATATGCTAATTTTCAGTCTCCTCTTCTCTGGGACGTCTGCAGCATCGCTACTTACTTGACCGTGAGCTCCATCTCTCTTTATCTGGCTCTGATCCCTGATATCGCCATGCTCAGAGATCTTGGAGGAAAAAGAGAATGGTTCTACCGGATTCTTTCTTTGGGATGGAGGGGTACAGAGAGCCAGCATCACCGGCTGGATAAGGCCATCGGTTTCGTATCGGTCCTCGTCATCCCGGTTATGATCACGGTCCACACGGTCGTCTCTTTTGTCTTTGCCATGACCATCCAGCCCCTGTGGCACAGTGCCATCTTCGGTCCTTATTTCGTCGTGGGTGCGATCTTTTCAGGAGTGGCAAGTGTGATTGTCGTGATGGCTATCCTGCGGAAGGCTTACCATCTTGAGAACTATATCAAGCCAATCCACTTTAATAACATCGGCATCTTTCTGATGGCCATGACCCTCTTATGGTTCTATTTTACCTTTGCCGAGTATATCACCATCGTTTATGGGAATGACCCAATTCATATGTCCATCTTCTGGTCTAAGTTGACAGGAAAGTTTGCACCCCTTTTCTGGCTCCACTTTGTCCTCTGTTTCGTTATTCCTTTACCCATTCTTGCCATCAAGAAATTTCGAACCATTCGAGGAACTGTCATCGCCTCGATCTCGATCGTTTTGGGAATGTGGTTGGAACGGTTTGTCATCATCGTTCCGACTTTGACTAGACAGAGAATGCCCGTCCAGGGAGCCTTTTACATTCCAACCTGGGTCGAGTGGTCGATCCTGGCGGGCTGCATCTCTCTCTTCACGCTTCTTTATGTCCTCTTCACAAAGGTCTTTCCAATCGTTCCCGTATGGGAGGTTAGAGAGGGCAGGGAGAAGGCCGCTGCCACTGTGGCGGCCAGGATCACAAGTTACATGCCAGAAACGGGAGTTTCGAAAAATTAAATTCCCCCGGCCTCGCATGGAGGCCTTCCCTTTTTCCTCCGGGGGAGAGCGTGAGCCTGCCTGCCGGTAGGCAGGGGTGAGTGGAATATTGGTTATCAGAAAATAAAGGGCCCGTTCCAAGAACGGGCTTTGGTTTTATGAGATAAGGAGCAGAATTGAAGATGTAGTAGCGCCCCCATTTATTGGGGGCGAGAAGAGACAAGGCACAAGTGAAATCAGGGAAAGTTTACTTGGTCGGAGCGGGGCCAGGCGATCCTGGCTTAATCACTGTAAAAGGGGTAGCCTGTCTAAAAGAGGCAGACGTGGTCGTTTACGACCGTCTCGTAGACGAGAGCATCCTTCACGAAGCCCGTCACGATGCCGAGAAAATATATGTGGGGAAAGCCTCAAGTCATCACACGTTGGAACAGGAGATGATTAATCAGTTACTCGTTCAAAAGGCACGCGAAGGAAAGGTCGTCGTTCGATTGAAAGGTGGCGATCCTTTTGTCTTAGGCCGGGGAGGAGAAGAAGCTAAGGCATTGGCTGAAAATGCAATTCCCTTTGAGGTCGTACCGGGAGTATCATCCGCCGTGGCCGTGCCTGCCTATGCCGGCATTCCGGTTACCCATCGTGGGGTTGCTTCCTCTGTAACGATCGTTACCGGACATAAGGCTTCTGAAGGAAGCGAGCCAAATATCGCCTGGGATAAAATAGGTGCGGTCACCGGTACCTTGGTCATCTTGATGGGCCTTGGGAATTTGGCCCATGTCGTTGATCAGTTAATAAAAAATAACAAATCACCCTCGACACCCGTGGCAGTGATTACCCATGGCACTACCGGGCGCCAACAGTGTGTGATAGGGACACTCGAAGATATCATGGCGAAAGTAAGATC
>CAYMJV010000215.1:0-3490 GCA_964390545.1 uncultured Syntrophaceae bacterium | reverse complement strand
ACCGTCGCATCCTCTTCTGCTGTGGCCATTTCCATTCCGATTACCGCCTCGGCATCCCCTACCAGCTCCGGAAGAACCATCCTGAGCTGAAGATCGCCGTGATCACCTTTTCTTCATCCCTTGAGGAACTGCCCATGGAGGACCGGTCACGGGTGGCAGACTTCATCTGGTTAGAGAGCTAGAAGGTTGGCTTTCTTTAGATAGGGTTCGGGTCATTGCAGGCTTTTTAACCAATCGCACGCCATTTCATTAGTCCAATACTCCCGTATTCCATTATTGCTGAATTCGTAAAAAGTTGTCATTCCCGTGAAAACGGGAATCCAGAGAAAGTCTGAGCCCCTAAAAGACTGGATTCCTGCTGGAGTTTACCCCGTACTTGATACGGGGCAGGAATGACCCAAAATAGCCCTTTCAGACTTTTTACGAGACCATCGATACTCCTTCATTATATTATTCCATCATTCCATTATTCCATTATTCCATTATTCCAATATTCCTCAGTTCTTTAATCCCCAATTTTTTTCATTGTTGGGTTGTATAGCCCTGCCTCATTCGCCCCCATCAATCCAGCTTGGTATGACCTTTCATCCACCAATGAGAGAGCTGAAATCATAGGCTGAGTTAGGACGGGGACCTTCCGAATCCTGTCTAACTTCCGGGAGATGTGTTCAAGGGAGTCATCCTTTGTCATCCAGCCCAATGCATCAAACGCCTTCAGATTGAGAGGTAAGGTATAACTGCGAAGCGTCTTTTCACGCTCCAGGTTGTAAAATTGATCAAAGTAGGACATCACTAACTCGCGCAGGGTGCGATAAATGGGCTCGCGAAACCTCAACCCAACAAAATTTGACTTAGCCACAGCACCCCAGTGCCCACACCTTTTGTAGACCGCCAGCATATGGTCGTCGTCCCGCTCGTTGGGCAGCATATCCATGACGAGCGGAGGGTATCCCAGACGGCGAAGCGTTGCCGCAGCAAACAGAGCCCCGTCGAAACAGTGAGCTATTCTCTCCCGAAGGACCCTGAGTGGACACCGATAGATATGTTCCGTGCCATAGGGGACTTCATCCAGGAAAGCTTGAATTTTAGCTGGGGTCGTTAGCGTTGAAATGAATCGGTGTTCAGACTCAGTCAATACCCGATCAAAATCTGTCGTGAATAACATTGGGACTCCTCAAATCCTTTCGGCCGGAACGTGCCCCGCAAGCCCCGTCTTGTAGGCGGGGTCAAGGGGCACAATATAAAATGAGATTACCTTGCCGGGAAGCCCCCGCCCTGTGGGCGGGCAGCTTCATTATTTTCCAAATATTTTATCGGAAAAAACATAAAAATAGCAATTGGCGAATATCATGTCCAGAGCGAGGAGATCGTGCGAGGCTCAGTTTCGATGGCGTGATACGAAAGGGAAGCAGGCGAAAGGGGTCGCCAGTGGCAAGAGGAAGTGTCTCTTATCTAACGATATTGACAACAAAGAAAATCAATGTAATATGATGGCATCGTGTCAAGATTTGTTTCCCGGGATACAGGAACCCGGGTTTTCTGTCCTCAACGCCATCAAGCGAGGAAAGCGCAATGCCTTTACGAACTGGTTTTGACAACGAGAAGTACCTTGCGGAACAGACCACTGCTATCACGGAAAGGGTCAGTCGCTTCAATAATAAATTGTACCTCGAGTTTGGCGGAAAACTCCTCTTTGACTATCACGCCGCTCGTGTATTACCGGGATTCGATCCAAACGTGAAGATGCGCCTCCTTCAGAAAATTCGAGGCAAATCAGAAGTGGTGCTCTGCATCTATGCTGGAGATATCGAGCGTAAGAAGATTCGGGCCGATTTTGGGATTACCTACGATTCGGATGCATTGAAGTTGATCGATGATCTGGGGGAGTGGGAGATCGGTGTGACCGGAGTGGTCATCACCCGATATGAGAATCAGCCTGCAGCAACCGTATTCAAAAACAAATTGGAACGCCGAAACATCCGGGTTTACACGCATCGGTTTACCAAAGGGTATCCGACGGATGTTGATACCGTTGTTAGCAACGAAGGATACGGTGCCAATGAATATATTCCTACCACCAAACCCATTATTGTGGTCACGGGACCAGGACCCTATAGCGGGAAACTGGCCACGTGCCTTTCCCAGATCTACCATGAGTATCATCATGGCGTGCATGCCGGTTATGCCAAATTTGAGACCTTCCCCATCTGGAATCTCCCTCTGAAACACCCCGTCAATATGGCTTATGAAGCGGCAACAGCCGATATCCGGGATTTCAACATGATTGATTCCTTCCACCTGGAGGCTTACAATGAAAGAACCGTAAACTACAACCGGGATGTTGAGGCCTTTCCGGTTCTCAGGCGGATTATCGAAAAGATCACCGGGGAACGCTCCTTTTACAAATCCCCCACGGATATGGGCGTCAATCGGGCGGGGTTTGGAATTGTGAATGATGATGCCGTTCGACGGGCTGCCATTCGAGAGGTTATCCGTCGTTACTTCCGGTATGCTTGCGAATATGCCATTGGATTTGCCGATAGAGAAACCGTCCAGAGAGTCGAGTTGCTCCTTGAGGATTTGAATGCAAAACCAGAAGACCGGATCGTTGTCAACCCAGCCAGGCAGGCCGGCTTAGAGGCCGAAAGGAAGGGCAAAGGAAACGAAGGCATTTACTGCGGTGCAGCCATTGAATTAGCCGACGGGTCCATCATTACGGGAAAGAACTCGCCGCTCATGCATGCGGCCTCCGCTTTGGTTCTTAACGCGGTCAAACACTTGGCAAAGATTCCTGACGCGATGCACCTTCTGCCCCCCAACATTATGGAATCGATCAGCCATTTTAAGAAGGATGTGCTGAAGGGGAAAATGGTGAGCCTCGATTTAGAGGAGACCTTGATTGCACTCAGTATCAGTGCTACGGTGAACCCCGCCGCTCAAATGGCCGTCGAGAAGCTCAAGGAATTGTCCGGCTGTGAAGTTCATATGACTCACATCCCCACCCCTGGAGACGAAGCCGGGCTGCGAAAGTTGGGAGTGAATTTGACGAGCGACCCAGAGTTTGCTACAAAATGCCTATTCGGAAGATGATGCTTGGCGCAAATCATGTGAGGATGAAACGACCATGGGAATGGAGACATTGCTTGGAATCCCAATCGGAATCGGCTTAAGCGCAGCCTGTGGCTTCAGGGTTTTTGTTCCACTGCTGGTGATGAATCTTGCCTCCCTCACAGGACACCTCCATTTGGGTCCTGGCTTCGAATGGATTGGAAGCACCTATGCCACGATGGCATTCGGGACAGCAACCATCCTTGAAGTCCTTGCCTATACCATCCCATGGCTTGATCACATTCTTGATGTGATCACCTCCCCTGCAGCGGTCATTGCGGGAACGATTGCTACTGCCTCCATGGTGATCGATATGTCTCCATTTCTAAAGTGGACATTAGGAATTATCGCAGGAGGCGGGGTGGCGGCGATCGTTCAGGGA
>CAYMJV010000214.1:0-3494 GCA_964390545.1 uncultured Syntrophaceae bacterium | reverse complement strand
ATCGTTTCTGAGCAGCGTACTTAGCATAGAGCTATTCAAAAATCCTTGTGAGAAATTCTTGGTCAACATTAGCGTCAAAATTGTTCAGGTGGAACTCTCTGTGGAGTCCTTCCTCAAGTTGTGCTGTCTGTAATACTCATGAGTAAGCTGAAATGTTCCTCTTTTTTCAAATAGTCGACTACGAACTAAGCCCCACTTCCAGAGTCGATAAAGAATGCTCGTTTTCAGGACGCCCAGACCATAGACAACGGAACGGCGGAAGCTGATGGAGCTAGCTTCAGGGAAGTATTTAGTTGGACAACTAATCTCACCCACACGGAATCCAAAAGCGATCGCTTGTGTGATGATTTGATTATCGAACACGAAATCATCAGAGTTGGCCAGAAGCGGAAGTTCTTCTAGAACCTCTCGAGTAAATGCTCTGTAACCCGTGTGGTACTCTGATAGTTTCGCCCCTAGCAGAAGGTTCTGGATGAAAGTCAGCAAACGATTGGATAGATACTTATAAACTGGCATTCCACTTCTAAGCGGCGAGTTACCAAGAATACGCGAACCAAGTGCCACATCGTATATTCCAGAGCCTAATAAGGCGGCCATAGCAGTAACCAACCTCGGCTCATATTGGTAGTCAGGGTGAAGCATGACGACGATATCGGCTCCAAGTCTTAATGCCTCTCGGTAGCAAGTCTTCTGATTTGCGCCATATCCAAGGTTTTGCTCGTGGATGAATATATTTAGTCCAAGGCGCTCGGCGACAGCAACAGTCTGGTCGTCGCTTGCATCATCTACTAAAATAACAACATCTACGATATCGCGGGGGATTCCTCTGTATGTACGTTCCAGCGTGCGCTCCGCTTTATAAGCAGGCATCACAACCACAACCTTCATCCCATGAATCATAAGCTCTCTTTTGTCCTAAGCGACGAACGGGATATAAGAGTGAAAAAGATCGAGTAGAATTTATTAAACTGCAAATAACGGTAGGAAGAATAAATTAAGAACAATCATAAGGAACTGCAGCTGCTACATTTATCACCTGGCTCCTTTTGATGTCCTTCTCTTCTAAAAACCAGCTTATCATAAAGTATAAAATCTATGCTAGCAGCTACCGCTATACCAAGTGCCACATTTAAGAGATAGAAAACTCCATATTTTTCTAAAACCGCAAAGAGAATAACTCTAATAACGATACCTGCCAAGAGTGCCAGATTAAAAGATATAAACTGAGGGACAAGGTTTGGGCCATGTTTTCTGGGCGCATCCCTCCAGGTCCAAAGTCTGCTGACACAAAAATTATAGATTGCGCTAATCTCAATCGCCAATAGATTAGCAAGGTTTTTCAAAAAGTAGCTCTTAAATCCCAATATTTCTATGAACAAACTTATGATTAAGAAGTTTACAATGGCAGCACTAAATCCAACAATCAGGAATCTCCTTATCCTTTCATTATATCGTATGTGTTTCACATTCCTGATCCAATGTTTGATAAGAATTTGACAAGAACTCGCTTTACAGTAAGCTGAATGTTACGAAAAACGAGTTTGCGTGTCAATCGAAAAAGACAACAAGACAGGGGTGCTTTCTTAAGCACGCGGCGGAGAGGCCACAAGAAGCTTTCGCGATGGGATAAGGCCGATCAATGAATGAGGTGAAAATGAGATTTGACCTCTCTATTCAATCAAAAGAAAAGCGTATCGGTTCATCTCCTGGGAATAGTCGTAAAGAACCCCAATCGGGTAACCGACCTTTCGAACCGTTTCAAAAACATCAACAGCCATGGACTCGGGGGTTGGCCGCGCCAGTTTCGGATTTTGACATTTTTCTCTAACTCCGGAACATGATTCACAGAGATTACATGAATCCATGAATAGAAGGAAGGCCTTGTAATATCCTGAAAGAAAGACCTCTCGTTCCAGCTCCAAGAGCTTCCGATTAACCTGTCTCGTCCAAGCAAACCGGTCTTCAGGCTTGTCGACACGCTTGGTGAAATGAAAGACCACCCCGGTCTTGTATCCACGGAAAAAGTCCCTACAGTCTGCCACCGATGGAGTATTCGGTGGGCAGGTCCCGCATTTGCCATAGTTTTTGCAGCCGAAGGTGCATTTCATCCGCGCCCATTGAGCCACTACGATCCCTTTCGGGTTAATCCATTTATAATCCTTATAACCGTGCTTTCCGAACGTCTCTTCCAATTTCTTGTAGCTTTTTTCTTTTTTCATGACAGCCTTTTTCATGGGGAACCTCCGGGTCTATGCTCTTTACAAAGACTTCTACTACAGGACCTAAAGAAATTCAATCCCTATTCATGCCAAGAGCTCAGGCCACAGAGATTCTGGAATTAACCCTGAATTCATTTCAACGCAACCTCCAGCATGACCGAGTCGTAATCACCTCCCTATTGACCCATTCGGCGGCGCCACGCCCCGCCTTTTAAGGCCCGGGTAAAGAAGCGCCGCTCGGGGTCAACCCTGAGCGTTCGACTGAGCTCACGCCGAAGTCAAGCCCATGCCGCTTGCCCTGAACAGAGTCGAAGGATCAGGCGAGGAAGTCGAAGGGTTGACTCGGTCATGCCCTGGTGAGGGGACTCCAAGACGGGTGGTTGCAAAGAAATCAAGGATCGGTCATAATGTTCAACTATGAAGAGGATTAAAAAATCTCCAAGGAGCGAACCCATGGACGTGCCTATCCTGGAAATATTTTCAGATTATATCTGACCCTGGTGCTATTTCGGTACCGTGCGTATTGACCGTTTGAAAAAAGAGTATGAGATTGAGACGAAGTGGGCCTTTTTCCCACTTCGTCCCGACGCTCCAGAAAATGGAATTACCCTCGAAGAGATCTATGCAGGCCGTGGCATTGACATCCATCAAGTGCGACAACGCCTGAATCAGGTGGCCCGGGAGTTGGGTCTGCCCTTCAGCGAGAGGAAAATGACATACAACAGTCGCCGTGCCCAGGAATTGGCCAAATGGGCAGAATCAAAAGGGGTGGGGGAAGAATTCCATAGGGCTGTCTTTCGAGCCTATTATGTCGAGACGAAGAACATCGGTAAGGTTGACGAACTCCTCCGCCTTGCCGGATCCGTAGGGCTTCCCCAGGAGGAGGCAAAGGGGGTCCTTGAACAAAGATCCTACAGGGAGGCAGTTGATGCGGATTGGTCACGATGCTATGATCTTGGAATCACGGCCGTCCCGACCTTTGTGATCGATCGAGAATGGATCGTGGGCCTCCAACCCTATGAGGTCTTCGAACAACTCCTCAAGACAAAAAAAATAAGGAAACGAACCTGACCGGGACGTGCCCCGTCCCGCTCCGGGGGGATGCGCGGGGTCAAGGAGCACAACAGCAAGATACTAATACAAACGAAATAATTATCGTTACAGTCATTGCGAGCCTGTAGGGCGCGGCAATCTCGTCTTTGCTTGGGATTGCGGAGCCTGTTCCGAGCGAAGCGAGGAATCTCCGAGTTTGCTTCGGCTTTGCCTCGCAACCGC
>CAYMJV010000213.1:0-3527 GCA_964390545.1 uncultured Syntrophaceae bacterium | reverse complement strand
AGCCTTTCCATTCATATTCCTTTTGTGAATTACCCCGTTAGAAAGCCCCAGCATTTATGCCGGGGATGGTGGAAATGAAAGCATCAGATCCTTAATAATGAGGGCGAGGTCAAAGCCCTGCCCTTTCTAACCGGGTTTATTCTGAGTTCCACTTCGCCATCAGAGAGCAGCCCCTGAGAGATCGAGCATGTGGCCCTTACAGCCCCGGCGTGAGCAGATTTGTACTAATCCTCCGCTTCGGACATGCATGGGGACCATGGGGGCACCACAGTTTGGACAGGGTGAAGAACTGATCAATTCCTCATGGCAATGGGGGCAGAAGAAGTTCACCATCGCATCCATTGGGACTTTATACTCGGAATCCACAGAGAAACTTCCATAAAGACAAGACAGGCGGAGCCATCCGTGGAAGGCATTGAAAGAGACGGTCACGCTAATGGATGGATAGCCATCGATATAGTGGCTCTTATCCATCAGGCTATGATTACAGCGAGGACAGCTGACCTCCACTGGAAAGATCCGCTCATCGGTGGCTATATCCACCCGGTCGAGTCCGACCCTTGCTCTATGGATAATGTCCTTGACCTTTCGAAGCGTGACATTGGAAAAATAGTGACCATCCACCACCACCATAGGGCCAAGGGCGCAAGCTCCGAGACAGTTCAACGTTTCAAGGGAGATTTCTTTGTCTGGAGTGGTCTCCCCGGTCTTAATTCCGAGTTGTCGCTCGAATGCCTCAGCAATGCTTGAGCCACCGCGAACGTGACAGGCTGTCCCCAAGCAGACCGAAATAAGATGTTTTCCTCTGGGTTTCAAACTGAACGATTTATAGAAGGTGGCGACTCCATAGATATCCACCAGGGAACGCCCGGTCTTCTCAGCCACGATTCTCAATGCCTCTTCGGGAAGGTAACTATACTTCGCCTGGATCTCTTCAAGGATGGCGATCAATTCTCCTCTCTCCCCGCTATGGGTTTCCAAGATCTTCCGAATCGTTTGTGGATTCATTCCTCTCCTTTCAACCGATCGTTACTCTTCTAAAGAAGATGGTCGTCCTTTCATCGATACTCCTCGCAATGCCAGACCCCACCCTCGGGTTTTGGATAGGTACAGGTTTTACAGTCTTCACAAACACTGCATAACCCCTTGTAGCCATCCGAGCCTTTCTTCCCAGGATTCGATTTAAGGTCCATGATGCTTTTATGGGAGGAGTTTTTAGGTCTTCGTAAAAATGATTCGAAACCATCAAACTCATCGCATTGAAGAACTGCCTTTTTAGGATCTCTTAAGAAAGTGCAGGTCAGGGCATTTCGACAGGACATGCAAAGGCCTCTGTGCTCGTTCATCTTGAACTCCTTTTCCAAAAGACGTTCGTAATGAGAGTACGCAATTTCCTTGCCAGTCGTTTCGTTGGTCGAGGGAGTTCATTCTTTCGCGCGAGATCAACACAAAGATCAGAAAAATCGTCGAGTTAGAAGGCAGGAGATTCCTTGGAGGTCGCTTTCTTAAGAAGGCGTAGATGTATCGCAGTCAAGATGGATTGAGGAATTCTGAACCGACGGGGAAAATTTACCCAAACACGAAAAATCTTTAGCGATGGAGATCCTTACGAAATCTTGAGTTTTTCTCGTAATGTCTTACGGTCAATGCCGAGTATCTTTGCTGCCTGCGTCTTGTTTCCGTTAACGCTTTCAAGGACGTTTCGAATGTACTCTGTTTCCATTTCGGCCAAGGTTCGATGAAATCCTGTTTCGCGCAGGGCTGAAAAACGCATTAAAGAAGGAAGGTCGGGAACCTCGATGAGATCTCCATCGGTCATGATGACAAGGCGCTGAACGACGTTTTCGAGTTCCCTTACGTTTCCTGGCCAATGATAATTTTTGAGAGTCTGCAAGGCTTCGTCGGAGAAATGGAGTGTTACGATGCCAAGTTCAGTCGCAAATTTGGTTGCGAAGTACCGGATCAACAGGAGAATATCATCCCCTCGCTCACGAAGCGGAGGCAATTCTATGGTGATCACATGAATGCGGTAAAAAAGGTCTTCACGAAAAGCGTCTTTTTTTACCAGAGTCGGCAGGTCTTTATTCGTGGAAGCAAGAATTCTTACATCCACCTTCCGTGAACGGGTCGATCCGACCATGCAAATTTCTTTTTCCTGGAGGACCCGTAAGAGTTTGATCTGCATCGAGACGCTGGTTTCACTGATATCATCGAGAAAGATTGTTCCTCCATCAGCGGTTTGAAAGAAGCCGGCTCGTGTATCCGTGGCTCCGGTGAAGGCTCCCTTGACATGTCCAAACAATTCGCTTTCAAGCAGCTCCTCCGGAATGGCTCCGCAATTAACCGGCACGAACGGGGCTGAGGCTCGTGGGCTGCTGTAATGAATGGCCCGGGCCACAAGCTCTTTTCCCGTACCGCTTTCCCCTGAAATGAGGACCGTAGCAGGAGTGGATGCGGCCTTGTCGATAGCACTGAACACCTTCTGCATGGCCTCTGACTCACCGATCAGACCATAATGAGAAGCTGTTCGTGATTGGGTCAACGGAGGTTGTGTCGCTCTCCGCAAATGCAGCTTATCGAGGACTCGTTCGACAGCGGAAAAGAGCTCCTCATCGGTGAAAGGTTTCGTCAAATAGTCTTCTGCTCCTGTCTTCACCGCCTTGACCGCACTCTCGATGGTGGGATAACCTGTGATCATCATGACCTCGGTCTCTTTAAAGTTTTCTCGCACATGCCTGATGAGATCGAGGCCACTGGCGCCCGGCATTTTGAGGTCCGTGATTACCAGATCTACGGGTGTGGTATCAAGGATGTTGATCGCTTCAGGCACACCGGGGACAGTAAAGACCTGGTAGCCCTGAGAGGTCAAATTCCTCTGGAGCACTTCTAATGTGGCCGGAGCATCATCGACAACCAGGATCCGGTCTTTCTTAACGGAGTGGACCATTGGCGTTGTTCCCTTGCATCTCTTGAAACCTTGTCAATGGGAGTTGGATCTCGAATTGGGACCCCTGATTCACGTTACTCTCCACGCTGATAGAGCCTCCATGGGACGTCACAATTCCATGGACGACGGGCAAGCCCAAGCCAGTCCCTTGTCCCACATCCTTCGTCGTAAAGAACGGGGTGAATATTTTTTTGAGAACCTCTCCGCCCATGCCGGTGCCTGTGTCTTCGACAATGAGCGAGACGTGATCTTTGTCATGAAGCGTCCGCAGGGTGAGCCTTCCGCCTGAGGGCATAGCCTGTACGGCATTGATGACCAGATTGACGAGGACTTGGTTTAATTGCGACGGATCAGCATGGACCTCCGGAAGGTTTGGGGAGAGATCACGGACGACTTCTATTCCCTCTTTCATGCATCGGGACTCAAATAAGTAAAGACCCTCTTCAACCACCTTATTCAAATTGATCAGTGCTTTCTTGGGGGGCATCAGCCGCGCGAATATCAGGAGTTTCTTTACGATTTCCCTTGCATAGAGAGAGGCATTCAGGATCTTCTCGATATCTTGTTCGACCTGTTCGGG
>CAYMJV010000212.1:0-3534 GCA_964390545.1 uncultured Syntrophaceae bacterium | reverse complement strand
GAATCCGTCGATGTCGTCGAATGTTTCGGGTGGTGCACAAGACTGGATAATCTCCATGCGGCCTTATTGAACATGAAATTCAATTACTTTGAACAATGGATCAAAAGGCGCCGAGAAGTGGCCAAGATGTATGACGAAGGTCTATCTGACATTCCTGAAGTCATCCGCCCTCCGATATCGAAGAGTGACTATTTTGATGTCTATCAGAACTATGTGATCCGAACTGAACAGCGCGACAAGCTGGTTGCCCATCTCCAGAAGTCAGGCATAGAAGTGCTTGTTTCCTGGCGGGTGCCGATGCACAAACAAAAGGCGTTAGGCCTCGATCGCTTCAAATTGCCGGTGACAGAACGCATTTCCGCAGAGGTGATCTCTCTGCCCATGTACCCGGAATTGACGGATGAAGAACTCGAATTTGTGATGGATGCGGTTAAGAATTTCTTCATCTAATCCCTTCTCACCCCCCTTTAGAAAAGGGGGGTTGGGGGGATTTGAAATCTATAGGAGTGAGGCTGATCTGAGGTTATTTTCTAACAAAGGACATAAAGAACGATGGGAATCGATTATACCACTGTAACGGAAGTCCCTGGAAACCAGGTGACCCAGGAGCAATTGGAGAGGATGTTTCACCGGTACTGCTTTGCATCTAATTTCGCGGAGGGGAAAGATGTTCTTGAGGTCGCCTGTGGTGCCGGACTGGGATTGGGCTACTTGGCCAAAAAGGCGAAGAGGGTGGTCGGCGGCGACTTCACAGGAAATCTGGTTAAAGTGGCAAAGGACTATTATAGGGAGAGATTGCCTGTCCTGCGCCTGGATGCCCATGGTTTGCCTTTCGGAAATCAGTCCCTTGATGTCGTGATTCTCTATGAAGCGATCTACTACTTGGCGAAACCTGAGACATTCTTTCGGGAAGCCCAGAGGGTCCTTCGGAAGAAAGGGGTTTTGCTGATAGCCACGGTTAATAAAGACTGGTCTGAATTTAACCCGAGTCCCTTTAGTACGAATTATTTTTCTGTTCCCGCATTGAGTGAATCGTTGCAGAAAAACGGATTCAAAGTAGAAATGTACGGCGCCTTTTCGGTCTTACCAAAAACCGCGAAGGAAAAGATTGTTGCCTCCATTCGGAAAATCGCCGTTGCTCTTCACCTTATTCCTAAGACAATGAAGGGTAAAGAATTCCTTAAGAAGGTTTTTTATGGTAAGCTGAAAGCCTTGAAAGGGGAGATTGAGGAGGGGAGTTGTGAATATTCTCCCCCTTCATCGCTCCCGCTCGATGTCCCAAACGAGGAGTACAAGGTGATTTATGCTGTAGGAAGGGTTTGATGGAGTAATATTACTCTTGCGTTGTCTTTGCGAGCGACCAAAGGGAGGGTGGCGACTTTGAATTATTTGATGAGATTGCCACGCTTGCGCGCCGTAGCGCTTCAGCGCGCAGGCACGTCGTTTCACTCCTCGCAATGACATTTCACCTTTCCATTTATTGAGAGAATGCCTATGCCTTTGAATTCCCTCTTCGATAAAATCCTGAGACGGAGCCCATTGAAGAGGACTTTATTCTTTCTGGGTTCAAACAGCATTCTCTTAGTTTTGGCTTTCTACCTTTCCTTCTATATTCGCTTTGAGGGAGCCATCCCTGATATTCATCTGAAGCAGTTTGCCATCTATCTCCCCGTCTTCCTGGGCCTCAAAATCACCGCCTTCTACGTTTTTCAAATCCACCGGTTTACATGGTCCTATGTTGGCCTTTATGAGCTTTTGAAAATATTTAAAGTGCTCACTGTTTGTTCGCTGGTTCTCTCCTCCCTAATTCTCTTTTTGGCTTATGAGGAATCCTTCAGAGGTTTCCCACGCTCGGTTTTTTTAATTGACTACGCACTCTCATTGATTCTCGTTGGCGGCTTCATGATTTCCAAGCGAGTCTATCTCCATGATAAAAGATATCCTTTGTTGGAGCAGAAGAGGACATTGATCATCGGAGCTGGCAATGCAGGGGAGCAAATCGTACGCGATATGAAGAGGACAGAAGACTCTCTCTATCTACCGGTGGCCTTTGTTGATGATGATCCGGCAAAGAAGAAGGTTCTGATCCATGGAATCAAAGTCGCCGGGAATAGAAAGGATATCCCAAGGATTGTCAAGAACCTGGAAGTCGAGATGGCTGTGATTGCCATGGCCTCCGTCGCTTCGAAAGAAATCCGGGATATCGTTTCTTATCTTCACAAAGCAGGGATAAATGAAATCAGGATCATACCGGGCACGAAAGAAATCATGTCCCGAAATATCAGTATCCTGGATATCAAGAAGATCGATTTGAAAGATTTGTTAAGTCGTGAACCTGTCGAAATCGAATATTCCCAAGTTAGAAAAAACCTCGAGGGCAAAAGGATCCTCATCACAGGAGCTGGAGGCTCGATTGGTGCGGAATTAGGGAGACAGATTGCCCACTTTGATCCGAACCTCCTTGCCCTTTTGGACTTTGATGAAACGGAGCTTTTTCATATCAGCCAGGAATTAAGAGAAAGTCATCCTGGGCTTAAGGTCTTTCCTGTTCTTGGAAACATTTTAAATAAAGAAAAAATGGCTGCCGTCTTTCATGAAATAACTCCGCAGTTGGTGTTTCATGCTGCCGCTTATAAACATGTACCGGTGATGGAGGACTTTCCGGAAGAGGCCATCCGAGTCAATATCTTGGGGACCAGGATTTTGGCGGAGTTATCCCTGCAATGCGGAGTGGAGAAGTTCATCTTCATCTCTACGGACAAGGCGGTCAATCCCACCAGCCTAATGGGGGCAAGTAAAAGAGTGGCCGAAATGGTGATTACGGATCTCAATCATCAAGAGAAGACTCATTTTGTGGCAGTCCGATTCGGGAATGTTCTGGGGAGCCGGGGCAGTGTGATTCCTATCTTTCAGGAACAGATCAAGAAGGGAGGACCGGTGACCGTTACTCACCCCGATATGAAACGTTATTTCATGACCATTCCAGAGGCAGTCCTTTTGGTGTTGCAAGCGGGTTCCATGGGTCGTGGGGGAGAGGTTTTTGTGTTAGACATGGGGGAGCAGGCCAAGATCTACGATGTGGCATGTGAATTGATCAGGCTGAGCGGCCTGGAGCCTCACAAAGACATTCCAATTGTTTTCACCGGAGTGCGGCCAGGGGAGAAGTTATTCGAAGAGGTTTTGACGGCGGAAGAGGGGGTCGAGTCGACAACCCATCCAAAAATCTTTAAGGCCAAGATTAAAAGATCATTAGGCCCTGATATTCTTCGAGAAAAGATAGAGAAACTGGAGATTCTGGCTCAAATGAGAGACCGGAAAGCTATCGCTCGTACTTTTCAAGAGGTCATTCCCACTTATCATCCGAGCTAGAACGGCTCAAGAGCTTATTGATGGGATGATTCATTTGCGCTTACAAAAAAGTTTGAGTTTATAGACAAAGCATCATGTTAAGGGGGTAAACGGATAGAAGATGGGAGGGAAGATGTCAAACGTTCTGGTGACCGGAGGAGCAGGATTCATCGGGTCGCACCTGAC
>CAYMJV010000211.1:0-3547 GCA_964390545.1 uncultured Syntrophaceae bacterium | reverse complement strand
CCCTTGAAACTCTCTTTCGCCGTTTCCCACTCTTTTAGAGCACTGTCAAGCCCGGACTTGGCTTCCTCAAACTTTTCTTTGGTGAGATTCGACGGTAGCTTCTTGCTCTGCGAAAGGATGCCAACCCTGCTCTTAATGGCTTCCATCATCTTGGGAATGCCTTGGTCGAGATTGGTCCAAGTCTTGGTCAGCTCATCCTTTTTAGCATTCAAGGATGCGACCATGTCCTTAACTTTTCCCGGTATCGCCTGAGCGTCACTCAGGGCGGCCTTGTAATCCCCTTTGCCGAATTTTTCCTTGGCTCCGTTCAGGGCTGCCTCCAACGCTTTCATCTGGTCGGGGACGAGTTTTTGTGCCTCTGGCTTCGCCTCGCTAATCGCTTTTTCGGCTGCCTTCAAGGCGGCCTCCGCTTGTCCCTTCACCTTGCTGCACCCCGTCAAGATCAATCCTGCTACTATAATCATCAACACCGACAACAATACAATCTTACGCATAGACTTTCCTCCTTCTCTTTGTTTTTGGTATGACCGATTCGTTTCAAACCTTGGGCAACTGCGAATGCTAACGATGCTCATGGAATCCGAAGTTTTTGCCCCACCTTGATCAGGTTGGGGTCTTTTAGGATATTGCGATTCGCTTCGAATATCTTCATGTAGAGGCTTCCGTCGCCATAATACTGTTCGGCGATCTTCGAAAGCGTGTCGCCCTTTTTGACTTCATGCCACTGTTCCGCACTCCAGCTGTCCGATCCACCTTTTTCTTTTCCGTCCTTTTCGCTCACCCCTTTTCCTCCTTTCTAGATTCTTTCCCAAAGATACCCTTCATGACCGGTGGCCAATGGTCGTACCCACTTTGGAGCAGAATCGAAATTCGTGTTAGCCAACCTTAAACATCTTATGAATTACAACACCTCCTTAACCTAACGCCCCCGGCCTCCCCCAAAGATGGAGCCTAGCACTCCCCGGATAATCTGGCGTCCGAGTTGGCTGCCGATGGCATGGGCTGCACTCTTTACCGCAGCCCCTAAAAGCTGTTCCGTCTGGGATTTGGGTTCAGCGGCCCGACGCTTCTGAATCTCCTCCTGTGAGGACTCCGCCGCCTTCTGCTCTGCCCTTGTCTTCAGTTTTTCGTAAGCCGATTCACGATCCACGGTCTTTTCATAATGGCCGTAAAGCACTGATCCTCGAATGGACTGAGCCCGTTCGTCAGAGGTCAGAGGGCTCAGTCGGCTGTGAGGAGGACAAATGAAGGCACGTTCAACAATGGTGGGGGAACCTTTTTCGTCCAGGACCGAGACCAAGGCCTCCCCTACCTCCAATTCTGTGATCGCCTTGACTACATTCAGCTTTGGGTTGGCGCGGAAAGTCTCTGCCGCCGCCTTGACCGATTTCTGGTCCCTAGGTGTAAAGGCCCTGAGGGCATGTTGTACCCGATTCCCAAGTTGCCCCAATACCGTATCAGGCAGATCCAGGGGGTTCTGTGTCACAAAATACACGCCCACGCCTTTGGACCGAATGAGACGAACCACCTGTTCGATTTTATCCACCAGTGCCTTAGGTGCATCATCAAAGAGCAGGTGTGCTTCGTCAAAGAAGAAGATGAGATTGGGTTTCTGAGGATCTCCTACCTCTGGAAGTTGCTCAAATAGTTCCGAAAGCATCCAGAGCAGAAAGGTGGCATAAAGTCTGGGGGACTGCATCAGCTTGTCAGCAGTCAAAATATTAATGATCCCTTTGCCGGCTTTGTCTGTCTGCATGAAATCCTGCAGATTGAGAGAAGGTTCTCCAAAGAATTTGTCCGCCCCTTGTTCCTCGAGAGTCAGAAGGTTTCGCTGGATTGCGCCAACGCTGGCCGCAGAAATATTTCCGTACTGTGTTTTGAACTGTTCTGCGTTATCACCCACATACTGGGCCATTGCCTTGAGATCCTTGAGGTCAAGTAGCAAGAGGCCATTGTCATCTGCAATCTTGAAGATGATGGTGAGCACCCCGCTTTGGATTTCATTGAGCAAGAGGATCCGGCTTAGAAGCAATGGTCCCATCTCCGAAATGGTCGTCCGAACCGGATGGCCTTGTTCTCCAAACACATCCCAGAAAACGGCAGGGCAACCCTCGAAATTAAAACCCTTGAAGCCAAGCTTCTGAACCCGCTCAACCACCTTAGGATTTTCACCCCCGGGAAAGGGAATTCCAGAAAGATCTCCCTTTATATCCGCCATGAAGATTGGAACACCTATTTTGCTGAACTGCTCGGCCAGAACTCGAAGTGTCACGGTCTTACCTGTACCCGTTGCTCCAGCAACGAGGCCATGTCGATTGGCCATTTTGGGCAGTATGGAAATGTCACTCTTTCCTTTGGCAATTAGGAGTCCTGGCGTTGCTTGGGCCATTTTCAACCTCCTTTAGATGCAAGATAATCTGTAAATATATAAAGAAAAAAACCCGATTGTCAATAACTTCCCTGAAATTTTGGTTTTGATGGGGGGAAAAGTATGGTATAGGTCATATAGAAACTATAAGGAAAGGAGGAGAGGAAAATGTTGAAAGAGTTTAAGGAATTTGCAATGCGGGGAAATGTGGTGGACATGGCCGTCGGAATTATCATCGGTGCGGCCTTCGGAACTATCGTCAACTCACTGGTCACAGACGTGATCATGCCACCGATTGGGTTGCTTCTCGGGAATATCGATTTTTCGAATCTCTTTCTTGTCTTGAAACAGGGAAAAGTTCCTGGGCCTTATGAGTCTCTGGCGGTAGCTAAGACTGCAGGAGCCGTGTCCATTAACTACGGTTTTTTCATCAATACCGTAATTAGTTTCGTCGTCGTAGCGTTCGCGGTATTTCTTCTGATCCGGGGAATCAATAAAATGAAGAGACAAGAGGCAGCTCCACCTCCGGTGCCAACGACGAAAGATTGTCCTTACTGTTTGTCAACGATACCCATCAAGGCAACGCGTTGCGGTCATTGTACTTCTGAATTGAAAGGGAGTTAAATTCTTTTATTCTATTGACCCGTTCGACGGCGCCAAGCCCCGGCCCTTCAGGGCGGGGTCAAAAGCGCCGCTCAGGGTCAACCCTGAGCAAGCCTTGGCATTTATGCCGGGGAGTCGAAGGGTTGATTAAGGAGGCTCATATGGGATTATTGGATCAAATTGTGAAAGGACTTGCTGGAAAATTCTTAGGAGGAAGTGCGGGGACTCAGAACCCACTTCTGGACATCGCTCTGAGTTTGCTCACCAATCCTCAAACGGGCGGATTGGAAGGTTTGATGGAGACATTCAAGAGTAAAGGATTAAATGATATCATGTCCTCCTGGGTTAGCACTGGACAGAATCTCCCGGTTTCGGGTAAGCAGATCCAGGACGTCTTGGGAAGCGACCTGATTCAACAGTTTGCCAAGAAGCTGGGTGCATCAAACCAAGATGTTTCCGGTAAACTGGCCAACCTTCTGCCTGATCTTATCGACAAGTTGACACCCACCGGGCAGCTCCCCGAGAAGGATACGTTTGAACAGGGGTTGAAGAAGCTGAGGATGGATTCCATTTAGT
>CAYMJV010000210.1:0-3552 GCA_964390545.1 uncultured Syntrophaceae bacterium | reverse complement strand
ATTTTCCAATCTGTTCTATAGCAGCTGCCTTACTGGATTCACTAATGAGAACCGCAGAAGAAGGTTTGTACCATCTTGTCTCAGAAACGTCTCTTTCCACCCAGAGGGTCTCTCCGGTCCGCTTTCTCAGTGTTAAATCGATCACGACAGTGGTCTGATACTCTGTGGCCAAACCGGATCGGTCATAGGCAACCGAGTAGATCTGAAGACTCTTGATGACGCCCTCTAAGACAGAATCTGCCTCGCTCCGATCCACCACCCTAACCCTTCTATCTTGGATGAACTCCTTAAGAAAACCTTTAGTGAAGGGAACTTCTATACCAGCTTCAAAAGTCTGGTTGGCGAACGTGGGGATTGCAACAGAGGTTAGGCCCGGAGGAACATGAGTCTCTTTCCCGACCAGCTGATAGCCGCATCCCAAAAGCAGAAAGAAACAGACAATATAAAAATATTTTTTCAAGAAAATCATTAGACCTTTTAGGGTCATTACGAGGAGTTCACAAATTTCGGAACGACGAAGTAATCTTGTGAGATTGCTTCGCTTCGCCCTATCGGCATATGGTGCGAGGCTCCGCTCGCAATGACATCCTATCTTTTACGATTGTTCAAGCAGACGCTATGCGCTATGATCCTTGCCCTCTGCACTTATTAGCAAACAATATTAACCAGTTTATTGGGGACCAGAATCACCCGCCTGATCTGCTTCCCTTCGAGCAACTTCTGAATCCTTTCGCTTTTTAGCGCCCAGGCCTTCACTTCCTCTTCTCCATAAGAGGCCGGTAGGGTCATCCGATCTCTCAACTTCCCATTGACCTGGATGACAATTAAAATTTCTTCCTCCACGATGGCCTCCCGGTCGTAATCCGGCCAGGGTGTTCTGATAATGGATTCTTGATGGCCTAAAGCCTTCCACAGTTCTTCTGAAAAGTGAGGAACGAACGGGGAGAGGAGGAGGACGACTGTCTCGGTCGCTTCCCGCATCACGCTTCTTGAAATCTCATCAGTGTTGTCCTTCACGTCAGAAATATAAATTTCGTTCACCAGTTCCATAATTGCACTGATGGCCGTATTGAAGTGAAACCGCTCGATATCCTCGGTCACTTTTTTTATTGTCTTGTGGATCTTCTGTCGAAGTAATTTGGGGCTTCCCTCCAAGGCCATTCCAAAAGGAAGGACCTTCCTCTCGTTAAGATGATGGTGGTGATCATAGAAGAGTCTCCAGACTCGACTCAAAAAACGGGAAGACCCATCGACCCCCTGGTCACTCCAATCTAAGTCTTTCTCAGGAGGAGAGGCAAAGAGACAGAACATCCTGGCCGTATCGGCGCCATACTTTTCAATCAAATATTCAGGGTCCACCACATTTCTCTTCGATTTGGACATCTTCTCGAGTCTTCCGACAGAAATTTGTCCTCCGCACTTCCGACAATGAAAGAGCTCCCCCTTACGCTCCACTTCGTCAGGAAAGAGATAACCATCTCTTGAGCATTCATAGACTTCTTTGCAAACCATCCCCTGGGTAAGAAGATTGCTAAAGGGCTCTTCCACACTTACGAAACCCATCTCCTTTAAAACCCGGGTAAAAAAGCGCGAGTAAAGGAGATGGAGGATGGCATGTTCAATTCCTCCGATATATTGGTCCACGGGCATCCAGTAATCTACCCTCTTCCTGTCCAGCGGACCTTTATGGTAATCCGGGCATGCAAACCGATCAAAATACCAAGAGGATTCTACAAAAGTATCCATCGTGTCTGTTTCCCGTCGCCCGGGTCCGCCACATTTGGGACATCTGGTCTCCACAAACGCTTTAGCCCCCACCAGAGGGGACTCCCCCATTCCTGTGACCTCCACATTGGAAGGAAGGACCACGGGAAGGTCCTTCTCTGCAACCGGGACGGTCCCGCATTTCTCGCAGTAGATAATGGGAATCGGTGCTCCCCAATATCGCTGCCTCGATATTCCCCAGTCTCTAAGGCGATAGGTGATTCTTTTCCCACCCATGCCTTTTTCTTCCAGGTACTGTGCAATGGCTTCTCTCCCCTTAACACTGCCCATTCCATTAAACTGGCCAGAATTGACCAGGAAACCCTCTCCCTCGTAGGCTTCGGTCATTGCCTGGTCGTTTAACGTCTCTCCCTCCGGCTGGACGACAACGATCAACCGGAGGCCATATTTTTTAGCAAACTCAAAGTCCCTCTGGTCATGGGTCGGGACTGCCATCACCGCCCCTGTCCCATACTCCATCAAAACAAAGTTGGCAACAAAGATGGGCATTCTCGCCTTTGTCATAGGATTTAGACAATAGCCGCCTGTGAAGACGCCCTCTTTCTCTGTTGTCTCGGCGGTCCGCTTTATCCAGTCCTGCCGCCTCATCCTCTCAACGAAATCCCTTACTTCTTTCTCCTGAGGTGTGCCTTTGGACAGGCTTAGGGCAAGGGGATGTTCCGGCGCAAGGCTCATGAAAGTGGCGCCGAAGATCGTGTCCTGGCGGGTCGTGAAGACTTTAATGACCTCCTTGGAATTCTCCAGGGAAAAATGAATCTCTGCCCCGATCGATTTCCCGATCCAGTTTCGCTGCATGGTGAGGACGCGTTCGGGCCACCCCGGAAGTTTATCACACCACTCCAAAAGCTCTTCTGCATAATGGGTGATTTTAAAAAACCATTGCTCCAGCTCCTTCTGACTGACCCCGGGGTCATCCGCATGGCCCCTCCAGCATGTACCGTCGCTCATCACCTGTTCGTTGGCGAGAACCGTTTTACAGATCTCACACCAGTTCACCGAAGAGCGCTTCTTATAAGCCAATCCTCTCTGGTACATCCAGAGGAAGAAGAGTTGTTCCCATTTATAGTATGAGACATCGCAGGTAGCGAATTCGCGATCCCAATCGTAACTGAAGCCCATGCGCTTCAGTTGTTTCCTCATATAATCAATATTCTCGTAGGTCCATTTCGCCGGATGGACACCATGTTCAATGGCTGCATTTTCAGCAGGCATGCCGAAGGCATCCCATGCCATCGGATGGAGGACATTGAAGCCCTTCATTTTCTTATACCGGGCCACCACATCCCCAATGGAGTAATTCCGTACGTGGCCCATATGGATTTTTCCCGAGGGATAGGGAAACATCTCAAGAAGGTAGAACTTCTCTTTTCTCGGATCTTCCGTCACCTTGAAGAGCTTTTGATCCTCCCAGATTTTCTGCCATTTCTCTTCAATCTCTTTCGGGTAATACCGCTGATTCATGCGTTCCCTCGTCTCCCCCTCTCCCTCCCCTCTCCCCATCGGGAAGAGGGATAGGGTGAGGGGTTACTCCCTCATCATCTTCCGAATTCGTAGTCTCAAGGCATTCAGTTTAATGAAACCTTCTGCATCTTTCTGGTTGTACACCGTATCTTTTTCAAAGGTAGCAAAGGCCCCGTGATAGAGAGATTTTTCTGACTTTCGGCCGACCACGGTGCAGTTCCCTTTATAGAGTTTGAGACGAACCGTTCCTGTCACATCCTTCTGAGTCTCATCAATCATCTTCTTCAGGACTTCCATCTCAGGAGA
>CAYMJV010000209.1:0-3584 GCA_964390545.1 uncultured Syntrophaceae bacterium | reverse complement strand
TTTACCTTTCGTCCAGGACGATGTTGATATGGCTGGTTCTCTTTCGGATCGTTGTGGCACGTCCCAGGGCCCTGGGTTGGAATCGTTTCATGGTCGGTCCTTGATCCACCATGATCTGTTTCACATAAAGGCGATCAATATCGATGGTCTTTTTCTGGGTCGCATTGGCGATGGCTGACTTCAATAACTTGATGAGGATTTTAGCAGATGCCTTTTTGGTAAAACTGAGGATGTTCAGCGCCTCCTCCGACCTTTTCCCCCGTACCAGATCGGCCACCAACCGGGCTTTCCTAGGTGAAATCCTCGCAAATCTCAATCTCGCTTTAACTTCCATCTTCTCCCTGATCTCTTATGCCGGCTTGGCTTTGATTTTGGTCTTTCGGTCCCCGGAATGACCATGAAAGGTTCGCGTCGGTGAAAATTCCCCTAGCTTGTGCCCGACCATTTCTTCTGTCACGAAGACTGGAATAAATTTTTTTCCATTATGGACCGCAAAGGTCAACCCAACCATTTCAGGTATGACGGTGGACCGTCTGGACCAGGTTTTGATTACCTTCCCCTCCTTCGTCCTCCGGGCCTCTTCTACTTTTTTCATGAGATGGGCATCGACAAAGGGTCCTTTTTTGATCGACCGGGCCATCAATCTCTCCTCTTCAGAATATACTTGTCGGTTGCTTTATTCTTTCTTGTCTTTTTCTCAAGTACGCCCCATGGCGTGCAGGGATGCCTTCCCCCTGAACTCTTTCCTTCGCCTCCACCCAGGGGATGATCGATGGGGTTCATGGCCACGCCGCGAACCGTAGGCTTCCAACCCATCCACCGATTTCTTCCGGCTTTTCCCACGGAGACAATTTCATGCTCCAGATTGCTGACTTGCCCCACAGTGGCATAGCAATCCTGAAGAATGAGCCGAACTTCTCCGGAAGGAAGCTTCACATGGGCATACTTTCCTTCCTTGGCCATCAATTGGCCAGAAGCTCCTGCACTTCTGACGATCTGGCCACCCCTCCCCACTTTCAACTCGATATTGTGGATCGACGTACCAGCGGGGATATTCCGGAGAGGAAGGGCGTTGCCGGGTTTGATGTCAGCCCCAGGGCCAGCGATCACCTGATCTCCCACCTTTAGTTGGTCGGGTGCAAGAACATAGCGCTTCTCCCCATCCGTGTAATGGAGGAGAGCAATGCGCGCGGATCGATTGGGATCGTACTCAATCGAGGCGACCTTGGCTGGGATCTCCCGTTTTTCTCGCTTGAAGTCGATGAGCCGATACATCCTCTTATGGCCCCCTCCCCGGTGCCAGGAGGTGACTCTTCCGTAGCAATTCCTACCCCCCGATTTCTTCAATGGCAGAAGGAGGCTTTTCTCTGGAGTGGTGGAAGTGATTTCCTCAAAGGTAGACACCGTTTGAAACCTTCTTGCCGGTGAAGTCGGTCTGTATTTTTTAATAGCCATGACTAAACTCCTAATTCAATTCCAAATGTCAAAGTTCAAATTTCAAATCAAATCCAAATTCTAAATGTCAAAAAGTTTTAAATTTTGAGGTTCATTTGACATTTGGATTTTGACATTTGAACTTTACTATTTTTTTAGGCTCCTTCGAAGAAATCGATCCGATCTCCTTCTTTCAAAGTGACAATGGCCTTCTTCCAGTCAGGCCTCTTCCCATATTTTCTACCCAGTCGCTTCACTTTACCCAGGGCCCTGCAGGTGCGCACCTGAAAGACCTTTACCTTGAAGAGACGCTCGACAGCCGATTGGATCTCAATCTTGTTTGCCTTCGGATCCACCTCGAAGGCATACTGGTTGCTTTTCTCTTTCTGCTGAGTGCTTTTTTCCGTGACCAAAGGCCTTCGGATAATCTGATGGGCTTCCTTCATGATGCGAGCACCCCTTGGATCCTTGTGAGGACCGGACTGAGCAAGATCAGATGTTCATGTTTTAGGATGTCATAAACATTCAACTCATCGGCACGGAGGACCTCTACGCTAGAGATATTACTTGTCGATCGTTCCAAGAAAATATTTTTTTCATTGGTCACAATGAGAGCATTCTCTACATTAAATCTTTTCAAAACTTCAAGGACCTGTTTCGTTTTAAATCCATTCAATGGAAATTCATCCAGAAGGATGAGTTTTTCCTCTTGAAGCTTCAGGCTGAGAGCCGCCCGTAGTGCTGCCCTTCGCTCCTTTTTAGGCAGGGAGAAGGCATAGTCCTTTGGCATCGGGCCGAAGATGGTTCCCCCTCCCCTCCAAAGGGGAGATCGTCGAGATCCTGCACGGGCTCTTCCTGTTCCTTTCTGCCGCCAGGGTTTTGCTCCCCCTCCTCGGACCAGGGCTCTGTTCTTCGTCGCTGCAGACCCTTTTCTCTGAGAAGCCAGATTCATGCGAACGGCGTCATAGAAGAGAGTTGGGTTGCTCTTCACCTTGAAAATCTGATCGTCGAGTTCGATATCGTTCACCTTCTGGTTCCCGATATTATAGACAGCTAATTTGGTCATCCCGTCTCACCCCTTAAGCCGATGCAGAAGCGGATTTCTTTCTCTTGGTGCCACTTCGAATGAGGATCAACCCATTTCGGCTTCCAGGGATTCCTCCTTGAAGGAAGATAAGGTGTTGATCCTCTTTTACATCTAAGACCTTGATATTTTGAATTGTCACCCGTTGGTTTCCATGATGTCCTGGCATTCGGTGACCTTTAAAGACATGGTGAGGAAAGGTGTTTGCACCGACAGAGCCTCCATGGCGGAAATACTCATGGGTCCCATGAGATCCAGGAGATCCATGGAATCCGTGGCGTTTCATCACACCGGCAAATCCTCTGCCTTTGCTCAGCCCTGTCACATCCACGATATCTCCGGGTTTGAAGAGGCCGAGAGTGATCTCGCCTCCCAAATCAACCCCTTCGACGGATTCCATGCGAAACTCTCTCAAAAATTGAAACGAACCTACTCCCGCCTTCTTAAAATGGCCACCCAGAGGTTTATTGACTCCCCTGGCCTTCGGAAGGAAGCTGAGCTGTACGGCATTATAACCGTCCTTTCCCTCTATCTTCTTCTGCACCACGGTGCAGGGGCCAGCTTCGACGACTGTCACGGGGACAACAGCCCCATCATCTAAAAAGACTTGGGTCATCCCTACTTTTCTTCCAATAATTCCAAGTGTCTTCTTCATCGCTTCTAATCCTAAGTTACTCTTGGAAATTAGAGTTTTATCTCTACGTCAATGCCGGCTGCGAGATCGAGTTTCATGAGGGCATCCACTGTTTGCTGAGTAGGCTCTAAGATATCGATGAGTCGTTTATGAGTGCGAATTTCGAACTGTTCTCGCGATTTCTTGTCGACATGGGGTGATCTCAACACGCAGTATTTGTTTATTTTAGTCGGAAGGGGAATGGGACCTGCGATACTGGCACCTGTCCGGCGGACCGTCTCAACGATCTCTGCTGTTGACTTATCGAGAAGTTTATGGTCATAAGATTTTAGACAGACCCTGATCTTCTGCGTTGTCATCGTTCAACCCCTTCTTCCTATTCGAGCACGTCGCTGATGACGCCGGCTCCCACGGTTCGCCCCCCCTCCCGAA
>CAYMJV010000208.1:0-3590 GCA_964390545.1 uncultured Syntrophaceae bacterium | reverse complement strand
CAATTTTTCCCTTTTTTAGGTTTATGAAATCCGTTATAATTACCCCGCCATTTTCCAAAAAGAAGGAGAAAAAGCATGAAGGTTCATGAGTATCAGGCCAAGGAGATTCTTAAGGGATATGGAGTCCCGGTTCCAAAAGGAAGGGTAGCAGAGACCCCTGAGGAGTCAAGAAGGATTGCAGAGGAGATTGGAGCAAAGAGGATTGTCGTGAAGGCCCAGATCCATGCAGGAGGAAGGGGGAAAGGCGGCGGCGTTAAAGTTGTGAGCAACCCCGGAGAGGCTGAAAACACTGCCAAGGAGATACTGGGGATGACTCTGATTACTCCCCAGACCGGCTCAACAGGCAGAGTTGTTCGAAAGGTCCTGATTGAAGAAGGCGTGGATATCAAGGAGGAGCTTTACTTAGGGGTAGTGATTGATCGTTCGAAAGCCTGCCCGGTAATCATGGCAAGCAGAGAAGGTGGAGTTGAGATTGAAAAGGTGGCAGCCGAGTCTCCGGAAAAAATTGTCAAAGAATGGATCGAGCCAATCGTGGGGCTGAGACCTTTTCAGGCAAACAAGATCGGATATGGCTTGAGATTGGAACCTCAGCAAATAGGACCATTCAGAACGGTGATTTCCGGGCTCTATAAGGCATTTTCTGAGAGGGATTGCTTGCTTGCCGAAATAAATCCTCTTGTCATTACGAGGGATGGAAGATTCATCGCCCTCGATGCAAAGATGAATTTTGATGATAATGGCCTTTTCAGGCACAAAGAGATTGTGGTTCTGAGAGATCTCAATGAAGAGGCTCCTCTCGAAATTGAGGCCTCAAAATATAGCTTGAACTACATTAAACTGGATGGAAACGTAGGTTGTATGGTGAATGGGGCGGGCCTTGCGATGGCCACGATGGACATCATCAAACTTGCAGGGGCGGAGCCGGCGAATTTTCTTGATGTGGGCGGAGGGGCCACGGTCGAGATGGTGAAGAATGGATTCAAGATCCTCATGTCTGATCCCGGGGTAAGGGCAGTGCTCATCAATATCTTTGGTGGAATCCTCCGCTGCGACACGCTGGCGAAAGGAGTCATTGAAGCAGTTCGTGAAGTGAAGGTGAATGTTCCTGTCGTCGTTCGTCTTGAGGGAACGAATGTCGACGAAGGGAGGAGGCTTCTCAATTCATCAGGCCTTCAATTCACGGTTGCCATTGGGATGAAAGAAGCGGCGGAGAAAGTCGTTCTAGCCTTACAGGCTAAAGGTTAGAGGTCGGAGGTTAGAGGTTGGAGGCAATGAGTATAAATATGTTGGAGGTTAGAGGTTTCAGGTCGTAGGCAAAAGCGAGGGATTAATTCCTTGCCTCAAACCTCGAACCTCAAACCTTAAACCTTAAACCTCAAACCTCATACCTCATACCTCATACCTCAAACCTCAAACATCATGGGGGAATTCATGAGCATTTTAGTTGATGAAAAGACTAGGGTTGTGATTCAGGGAATTACTGGGAACGAAGGGATGTTTCACACGAGGCAGATGGTTGAATATGGAACGAAGGTGGTGGCTGGAATGACTCCAGGAAAAGGCGGGCAGACGATGGATGGCATTCCCGTCTACAATACTGTTTTGGCAGCCGTCAAGCACACTGGAGCCAATGCGTCAGCGATCTTCGTTCCACCCGCGTTTGCAGCCGATGCCATTTTAGAAGCCGCTGATGCTGGGATACCGCTCATTGTTTGCCTGACCGAAGGAATACCTACAATAGATATGGTGACGGTGAAACAATATCTCAAAGAGAAGGGATCTGAACTGGTTGGCCCAAATACTCCAGGGGTTATTTCACCCGGCAAATGTAAAATTGGGGTGATGGCTGGTTATATCCACAAAGCAGGACCGATTGGAATCATGTCTCGAAGCGGGACACTCACTTATGAGGTCGTGGACCAATTAACAAAGAAAGGAATTGGACAATCGACCTGCATTGGGATTGGAGGAGATCAGATCATCGGGCTTAACTATGTTGACCTTTTAGGTATGTTTGAGAGAGATTCAGGTACGGAGGCAATCGTTATGATCGGCGAGATCGGGGGCACAGCAGAGGAAGAGGCAGCGCAGTTCATCGAGAAGAATGTGAAGAAACCTGTGGCCGCCTTTATTGCTGGCCTCACGGCTCCTCCCGGGAGAAGAATGGGCCATGCTGGTGCAATTATTGCGGGGGGGAAAGGGACGGCCAAAGAAAAGATGGACGCGTTAGGCCGGGCAGGAGTGCGCGTGGTTAGAAATCCGGCATTGGTCGGAGAGGAGATAGAGGCCATTTTGAAAGCCAGAAAGAATTGAGTTCGATACAAGTGCGTATCTCAGCATTAATTTCAGTTACTTATTTTTCTTAACCTTAACCTAAACCTTAACCTAAGGATTTGGATTTATTAATTAATTTGTCAAGATTATCAATAGCTTACAAAAAAATCTTTATCTTTTTCTTCATTTATGTTATTTAAAACAATGAACGAATAAAAGAAGGCGGGATAGTCATGTTACCTGGAATAAGAGATCGATTGAAAGATTTAGGAAGCCGATTAGAGAACCTTCGAGGCCATCTTTGACGTCGAAGCAAAAGAAAAACGAATAGAAGAAATTGGGAAGATGGTGGCGGCCCCGGATTTTTGGGAAAAGGGTGAGACTGCGCAAAAAACGCTAAAGGAGAGGGCTTCCCTAATAGATAGTCTATCGCCCTGGAAGGGAGAGAAGAAGGATCTGGAGGAAATGGAAATCCTCCTTCAACTCATTGAGGAACAGGGCGATGAAAAGGAGGCACAAGAGTTATTAGCGAAGATCGAGAAGAGCGAAGAGACGATCGGCCAGATGGAATTCAAAAGGATGCTGGGAGGAGAGCATGACTCCGGCAACGCGATCGTCAGCATCAATGCAGGGGCAGGTGGCACAGAGGCCCAGGATTGGGTCGAAATGCTTCTCCGGATGTATTTAAGGTGGGTAGAGAAGAGAGGGTTTAAGAGCGAGATCGTCGATATCCTGGCTGGAGAAGAGGCGGGTTTGAAGAACGTTACGTTTACAGTCAATGGTCCCTATGCCTACGGATATTTAAGAGCCGAAACAGGCATTCATCGTCTTGTTCGAATCTCCCCCTTTGATGCAGGGGCACGACGACATACCTCCTTTGCCTCCGTTTTTGTCATTCCTGAGATCCCGGAAGATGTGGTTATTGAGATCGATGAAAAAGACCTGAGGGTTGATACCTTTCGATCAAGCGGGGCAGGGGGGCAGCATGTGAACAAGACCGACTCGGCTGTGCGGATCACTCACTTCCCCACAGGGATTGTGGTTCAATGCCAGAATGAACGATCCCAGCACAAGAATAAGGCGACGGCTTTGAAGATTTTGAGAGCGCGCCTCTATGAGAAGGAGATGAAGGAGAAATCAGAAAGACTCGAAGAACTTCATACGACGAAGAAGGATATTGCCTGGGGGAGTCAGATTCGGTCTTATGTGATGCACCCTTACAGGATGGTGAAAGACCACCGCACCAATCAGGTGATTCATGATGTGGATCGGGTCATGGATGGAGATATCGATGAGCTGATGAAGACCTATCTGCT
>CAYMJV010000207.1:0-3616 GCA_964390545.1 uncultured Syntrophaceae bacterium | reverse complement strand
CCTGAGCGGCTACTTAGTGTATCGCATCGGCCAGTTCAATGAAGTCACGCGATCTGTTCTGATGACCAATAACCGCATGGTTGATTATTCAGGGAAGTTGACGGATGCGATTCTCTCGCAGGTCCGGAATGAGAGGAAGTTCATCATTTCAAAGGATAAAGCTTTTTACAGCCAATTCCTTCACTTTAAAAATGACTTTGAACGATACCTGGAAGAAGCCATGTTGATTTCAGAAGCTTCTCAGGTGAAACCGTTTTTAGTCGCTGTCAAAACGTCCTATCAACATTACCAATCCCTTTTAGGGGAGGAGTTAAGATATCTCGAAGCCGGTAAGTCCTATCCACAAGGATGGTTCAGGCAGGAGAAAGAGAAGTTTTCAAATTCAATCCTTGAGGAGCTTGAAAAGGTACAGAGCAGCATCCAGCAAAATACGAATGAAAAGATTATGGAATTATACGAAGCGGGTGTTCAGGCTTACCAGATGGCCATCGGGATGACAGCCGTGCTCCTCGTCTTTGGCCTTACCCTTTCGTATCTGATTAACCGGAGCATTACCCAACCCATTTCTGTTCTGGTCAAGAAAACCCGGGATATCGGAAAGGGGGATTTCAAGGGAAATGTCAATCTCTCTTCCCCGCCGGAATTGGCAGAGCTAGCAAGTGCCTTTAACCTGATGTGCAACAAGCTCGGCGAACTGGACCAGATGAAATCCGATTTCTTTTCAACGGTGACCCATGAATTACGCACTCCCCTCTCCTCCATCAAAATGGGAATCAGCCTCTTGGCGGAAGGGCGAGAAGGACCTCTT
Organism: uncultured Syntrophaceae bacterium; assembly: GCA_964390545.1. GTDB lineage: Bacteria > Desulfobacterota > BSN033 > BSN033 > UBA1163 > CAYMJV01. The sequence continues at coordinate 2,808 of CAYMJV010000207.1, read as the reverse complement.
ACCGAAGGGCAGAAAGAACTTCTCACGTTAGTGAAACAGGAGAACAACCGCATGGTTGGACTGGTGAATGCCATCCTCGATCTTTCGAAGATGGAAGCGGGAATGATGCCCTATCAGATCGAACAAAAAAATGTTGTTCCTCTGATTGACCAGGTGGTCAAAGAGATGAAGCCTCTCGTGGAAACAAAAAAAATCAGACTCGAATCGGAGGTGGCGGAGAAATTGCCGATCCCCAAGATCGACACCGAAAGGTTCCTGCAGGTCCTGCGGAATGTTATCGGAAATGCCCTGAAATTCACTCCGGAAGGGGGTCGAGTGAATGTCTCCGTTCGGACGATCGATCAAGGGTTGCAGATCTCGGTAGCAGACACAGGGCCGGGGATTCCGGAAAAGAATCTCGGGTCTATTTTCGAGAAGTTTCAACAGGTCAATACCAAAGGTCCCTATAAGACCAAAGGAACAGGCCTGGGGTTGGCTATCGCAAAACAAGTGATTACCCATCATGGTGGAAAAATATGGGCAGAAAGCAAATTGGGCCAAGGAAGTACATTTTTTATTCTATTGCCTGCCTGATCTCTCTTTCTCTGTTTCGCTGTGCTGCAATTGATGAACTGCGGACACGAGAAGAAGCAAAAGGGGGTCTCCGCCAGGGGCATAGACTTCTTGCCCGGGGAAATTACGAGGGGGCCCTCGACAAATACCAGAAGGCCCTTGCTCTGTCCAGTCGAAAGCCTCCGGAAGACGAGGCCCTTTTCTACATCGGATTGATTTATGCGAGTAGTCGATATCCCAAGAGGGATACCAAGAAATCCATGGATTTCTTTACGGATATCTTGAACGACTGGCCTCAGAGCCCACTGGTTGAGCAGGCCAAGATCTGGTTGGGGATTCTTCATGAGAATGAGAGAATGAACCTTCTCGTTAAGAAGATGAGGCAACCTGAAACAAAACCAGCCGAGACGAAGCCGCTGGAGGTGAAGGCCGAAGATGTTGCAGAAGGTCGGGAATCTCAAACCCGAATCCAGAGGCTCCTTGCCGCAGGGGATTTTGAAGGTTTCATCAGCGAAAATCAGAGGGTCCTCTCCCTTGCCCATCCGCGCTCTTCCAAGGACGAAGCCCTTTTTAACCTGGGCCTTGTTTATGCCCATGAGGGAAACCCCAAGAAAGATTTTTCGAAATCTCTCGATTTCTTCAAACGGCTGATCCGTGAGCATCCCAGGAGCCCTTTGGTCGAACAGGCAAAAATTTGGGTGGGACTCCTTCAGGAACATGACTCGCTGAACCAGGTCATTCAGAAGTTGAAACAGGTGGATATTGAAGTTGATGAGAGGAAAAGAGAGAAAGCGAAATAGGGGGAGACCTAAAAGTCGCCGGGGCTCGAGTTCAATCCTCTTCTTTTAGAAGATCATGGACTTCTTTTGTTAATTTCAACTGTTCTTCATCATTCAACATTAGCCCATCCTCTAAGCGACGGATATAATCGTTGATTTCGGCATTTTCTTCCCTGAGACGGGCAATCCTCTCATGTTGATTTCGCACTCTTAAATCGAACTCGGATAAATCGAGATCCAGGTTAAATCTTTTGTTTAAGAAAGAGAGGGTCGCCTTGATGGCTTGAGGGTCCTCCCTCTCTGCCAAGTAAAAGGGAATTTCCACCCAGAGGCTCATTCCCGGAATTCCTCTTCGATTGGCTATCCATAAGAGATAGCTACTCAAGGCTGGAGGTCCTTCCCAGGTCAACTCCTCTATTTCATACCCTTGGAGGCCTTCTTTGAGTTCGTTTTGATTGAACACGGTGAGAATCCTCCGGGGCTGGGTGTGGGCGATGAAAGAAAATGTCCCGTTTAACGTGTAGACGTCTTTCGTCTGAAAATGAGATTCGGCCCACTCGAGAGCCTTGTTTAAAAATTGATAATATTCGAATTCAGGCTCGTCGCTCTTAAAGATCAGGAGATTCTTCTTTTCACAGGCCCAGAAGTGGCTTACAGGAATCTGGACTAAGTCATGTTTAAATCGGATCCCTCCAAAGGAGTAGAAGCCGAAGGGTTTCAATTCGGCAATCTCCCGGCCTCCCATTTTCTCATTCAAAAAATGGATGACGGTAGAGGCCAGTTTGCCCAAATCATGGGTTTGCCAACCGATCAGGAGAGAGGGATGGTCAAGATTCGGTGTTTGATAGATTTCAACTGGGGCTTTCTCCGCCACCATCACCCCCTTTCTTAAAACGGTCATCGATATAGACCTGAGCCCGAATCGTGATCGGACCTGGTTTTGAAGCCTTCGACTTCCTCTGATCATACTCCTCTTTCATTTCCGAGGGAAATTTCGCATAGAAACCTTTAACGATCTCATCGATCTGTCCTTCGATTTTCTCCAGAAAACCAAGATCCACTTGAAGGCCTAAGATCTCAGCAAAAACCTCAAGAACGGATCTGGAGGCCCTCGGATAAGGGAAGGAAGCTCCTGCGAGCCAATCGGGTATTTCTCCCATGAGACAGGTTCCTCCGAGTCCTCTCTTCTTCGCTACCCCTAGCAATAGACCATTCAGTCCAGTGATGACTCCCTCGCCTTCACTTCTTCCTTCCAATTCACTCATAAGAACCGTATTGGAGGTACGGGTCACTTCCACTTTTAGCTCCTCAGAACTGACAACCGCACAGACTCTTGGTTTCATCTGGTGATGGATAGGGGAAACGCATGCCCCTGAGGTATAAATTCTCTGGCACCCAAACTGAAGGCCCACGTCGATAACAAGATTAGCCATCTCGTAGGCCTTTTCTCCGCTCGCATACATCCTCCCTCCGAAGG
>CAYMJV010000206.1:0-3618 GCA_964390545.1 uncultured Syntrophaceae bacterium | reverse complement strand
AAGCCATGTCGAGAGCCCTGGAGATCTCCGTTGAGGAATTGGCTAAGATTGCCCTCAAGTCCACCCAGGCGATTCCGATGAACGCTCAGTGCGCCGTCTTCGGCGAATCCGAAGTGGTTTCCCTCATTCACCAAAAGATCACAAAACCGGACATTTCGAGAGCCGTTATGGATGCCATCGCAGGAAGAATCGGTTCGCTTGCTCGCATCGTGGGTCTGGAGAAAGATGTGGTCATGGTCGGGGGAATGGCCAAAAATGCGGGTTTCGTCGACTCCCTAAAAAAGACCATTGAGATGCCTGTCGCTGTCCCTGAGGATCCTGACTATATCGGTGCTTTGGGGGCGGCTGAGGCAGCATTGGCCGGGGCCATGACGGAAGAGGCGAAAACGAAAGTCGTCGAGAAAGAAACCATTACAGGAGGAAAAGCTTGATGAGGAGACGACAATGGCTCAGGAAGTAAAACAAGAGTTCTGGAGATGGCCCGAAACCAACTGGGTCAACCCGAATATAGACTGGGAAAAAGGCAAGTTGATCACGGCCGGAGTCGACGTCGGTTCGGTGAGTACTCAGGCCGTGGTGATGGTGGATGGCGAACCCTTCGCCTTTGGCAACACCCGGACCGGTTCGGATAGTCCGACAAGTGCATGGACAGGCGTAAATTTCGCCCTAGAAAAGACTGATTTGAAAGTGGACAATATCGACTATACAATCGGTACGGGTTACGGAAGAGTCAACGTACCGATGGCCCAGCAGGCCATTACAGAGATCACTTGCCACGCCCGGGGAGCTAATTTCATGTATGGGCCTGAGGTCCGGACCGTCATGGATATGGGAGGGCAGGACTGTAAAGCGATCAATGTGGACGAGCGAGGAAAGGTTCTCAACTTCATAATGAATGACAAGTGTGCAGCCGGTACCGGCCGTGGGATGGAAGTTTTTGCGGACCTTATCCGGGTCCCTGTCTGGGAGATCGGACCCCGTTCATTCAACATTTCGAAAGAGCCCCCCATGATCAGCAGCACCTGTGTGGTCTTTGCAAAGAGCGAAGTGATCGGATTGCTCGAGGCAGGCACCCCTGAAAATGAGATCATGGCTGCTTACTGTTCAGCTATGGCTCACCGGATCATGGAGCTCCTCAATCGTTTGGGCGTGAAGGAAAAGTTCGTCATCACCGGCGGCATCGCTAAGAACGAAGGCGTCGTGAAGAGGCTGGAAAAAGAATTGAAGATCAAGACTGCAGAGCAGGTCTGGTATAACAAACAGTACCGCGACAAGAATATTCCTTTCGATACCCAGATTGCAGGCGCTATTGGAGCAGCTCTTTTCGGAAATGCCCTCCTCGGGATGGGCAAGGCGAAGAGCGCGAGAAAGGCGTAGATCAGGCCAAAGGTTAGAGGTATGAGGTATGAGGTATGAGGTTTGAGGCAATAGATTTTGCCTACGACCTCTAACCTCCAACCTCCAGCGGAGACAACATGATAGCCAATTACGGTTTTAAAGACGGTTCAGGGGACTGGTATGTCACCATCGACACCGATAAATGTAATGGATGCAGTAAGTGTGTGGAAGTCTGCCCGGTCAAGGCGCTGGAAGTCGGTCCCGATGAGATTGATGTCTTCCGGGAAGAACCCGTGGCTTTCATAAAACGTGAGGAGCGGAAGAAAGTCCGGTATACCTGCGCTCCTTGTAAGCCAGGGTTTGGTGCAGAGCCTGCACCCTGCGTCGCAGCCTGTGAAACAAAAGCCATTTCCCATTCCGATGGGTGGAAGAAGCTATATCATTTGACAAAGGTTTGAGGCATCAGGTTTGAGGTGTGAGGCAAAAGAGTTTTGACCTTAAACCTCCAACCTCTAACCTCAAACGGAAGAATTTGATGACCCTAAAAGAAGAACTTCATTCTCCCTATTCCCCTCTCCCTTGGAGGCTGTGTCGTAATGAGGGAGAAGCCATATTTGTCATTCTGAACGAAGTGAAGAATCTCATTGAATCAACAAGTCAGAAAACAGAGATTCTTCGGCTAACGCCTCAGAATGACATTACGACACAGTCTCTTGATGGGAGAGGGTGGGGCCCTGCACCACGTTGGATGCAGGACCAAGCCCTGAACCTTACATGGTTCAGGGGTGAGGGTGAATAAGGAATCCTAAATGAGCCGAGAAGAAGATCTAAGAAAAGAGGGATGGGAAAAACGCTTCACCATGGATGAACCCCGCCTCTCGGAGATGGCCGAGCAGTATAAAGAACTTGGGTTTGAAGTTCTTCTGGAGCCTGTCGATCCCTCCTCTGAGGAATGCACCACCTGCCTCACCGCTTCCCCCGACCGCTACCGAACCATCTATACCCGCCGAAAAAATTAGGCCTCCCGGTTTTGCATCAGGCGAAGATCTCTATTCTATTCTTTCCCTTCCTCTTAGCGACGTACAAAGCCTCATCCGCCCGTTGGATCAAATCCTTATAACTTAAATCCATATCTTTCCCATCAAAATGCCCGATCCCCACGCTGACCGTAATTCCGATTCCTGACACCCTCATCTTCTCTATCTCGGCCCTTATCCTCTCAACAGCTTCGGCAATGCTTTCCTTGAGGGTAAAGGGCATGATGATGGCAAATTCTTCCCCCCCATATCTGGCGACGACATCTTCGACTCGGGTGTGCCTCTTTAAGGTCACTGCCACTTCCTTCAGGACCGCATCCCCCATCAGATGGCCATATTTGTCATTGACCTTCTTGAAATGATCAATATCAATCATCACTAAGTTTAGGGGATGGTTATATCTCTTCGATCGCATCAACTCCTCTTCAAGCCTTAGTTTAAAAAATTTATGTTGATAAAGTCCCGTCAGTCCATCGGAAATCGACTCTTCATAGAGGTGCGCCCTTTCGATGGCGATGGCGACCTGATTAGCGAGAGCCGTAAGGATCAACAGGTCATCTGAATCGAATCGGCCACTTTTCCTATTCATGACTTCTAAAGCTCCCAAAATCCTATCTTTTTTTCGCACGGGCACACAAACGATGTCTCTTGTAACAAAACCAGTCCTTTTATCAATTCCATCAAAGAATCGGGGCTCACGGGCCGCATCGTGAACGATCAAAGGTTCTCCTTTTTCTGCAACCCACCCTGCAATGCCCTGTCCCTGCTTTAACTTGATCCCTTTGACGCTTTCGCCCTTCTCTCCCACGGCCTCTGCAAAAAAAAGTTCGCCCGCGTCCTTTTCAAGAAGCAGCAGGCTGCCCGCCTCAGCTTGAAGCAATCGGGTTGACCCTTCGATGGCATACCGGACGATCTCTTTGATGTCAAGCGCTGAATTGATCACCCCAGACATACTGATCAGCAGATTCAGCTGGTCGACCTTCCTGTCTTGGTTTTCAACCATTGTTTAAACCTTTTCAAACGACCCTACAACTAAAGGTTGCTAACAATGAATTAAATTATCACAGGCTTTGCAGGAAAGTAAACCCCGTTAGAAGATCTTTGGCCCTCTAACGGGAAGGCTCACTCGGGGAATTATACCCCGTGTTCGCTCCCATAAGGAAATTACCTTCATCCCCGCTGCTTGCTCCGTTAGAAGTAGGTTACCAAAGGGAGCTCCTGGTTAATAAAGAAAAATTTCTAA
>CAYMJV010000205.1:0-3637 GCA_964390545.1 uncultured Syntrophaceae bacterium | reverse complement strand
GGGGAGGGATTTCTAAGACGCTAAAGTATTACAGGATTTTTTGTTATTATTCAATCCGAAGAGACTATTTTCTTCATCGTTTGAACTTAGAAAGGAAAGACCATGGATTATCGCGCCACATTAAACCTTCCGCAAACTGATTTTCCCATGAAGGCCAACCTGGCAAAGAGAGAGCCCGAGATATTGAAGATGTGGGAAGAGAAGGAAATTTACCATCAGTTGAGTCTGCAGGCAAAAGGGAAACCTAAGTACATTCTTCACGATGGGCCGCCCTATGCGAATGGCCACATCCACATTGGAACGGCTCTGAATAAGATTCTGAAAGATTTCATCGTTAAATCCAAATACATGGCAGGATTCGATAGCCACTATGTGCCAGGATGGGACTGTCATGGATTACCTGTGGAGCACGAGGTGGAAAAAAGCCTCGGTGCAAAGAAGGGAAAACTTTCCATTGTGGAGATTCGGAAACGATGCCGGGAATATGCGGCGCAATTTATCGATATCCAGAGAGATGAATTCAAGCGCCTTGGCGTCTTTGGCGAATGGGAAAATCCTTACCTCACCATGAATTTTGAATACCAGGCCACGATCGTCAAAGAATTTGGAAAGTTCCTCCTAGATGGCTCAGTTTACAAGGGAAAGAAGCCAGTGCATTGGTGTCCGACCTGCAAAACCGCCTTGGCTGAGGCTGAGGTGAAGTATGAGGATCACCGGTCTCCTTCGATCTATGTCAAATTCAAGATGATCTCCACCCCCTCCCACCCCTCCCCCCTCTCGCCCCGTGGAGTGGAGAAACCTACTCCACAGGGCCAGGGGGAGGTCGGTACGACTCGCAACCGAGGTAAAGGTGGGGGGGATATTGGGAACCTCTTTCCAAGCCTGAAAGGCAAGCCTGTCTCCGTCATCATCTGGACAACCACGCCCTGGACCATCCCGGCCAATCTGGCCATTGCACTCCATCCGGATTTCACTTACGTCGCTGCCGATGTAGGAGGGGAGGTCTATATCCTCGCTGAGGCCCTCCTGGAAACCGCCATGGAGAAGTTTGGAATCAAGACATACCAGGTTATGGAAAAATTTTCGGGAAGCAGACTGGAGGGGCTGAAATGCCGGCATCCCTTCATCGATCGAGATTCCATCCTTATTCTCGCCTCCTATGTCACCCTGGATGCGGGGACAGGCTGCGTTCACACGGCTCCAGGCCATGGCCAGGAAGACTATGAGAGTGGAGTCCAGTATGGCCTGGATATCTACAGCCCGGTCGATGATGACGGCCGGTTTACCCAGGAGGTTCCCTTCTTTGCCGGTCAATTCGTCTTCGATGCGAACGGTGCGGTGAGTCAGAAATTGAAAGAGGTGGGCGCTCTCCTGAAGGAGGAGATGTATGAGCATTCCTATCCCCATTGCTGGCGCACCAATGACCCCATCATCTTCCGGGCTACCGAGCAATGGTTCATCTCGATGGAAAAGAACGGTTTGAGGAAGAATGCCCTCCGGTCGATCAATGAGGTGACATGGATTCCTCCCTGGGGAAGAGACCGGATTTACGGGATGATTGAGAACCGGCCGGACTGGTGTGTCTCCAGACAAAGGGCCTGGGGGATTCCCATTACCGTCTTTTACTGTTCTGACTGCAACGAACTCCTGGTCACTCAGCAAACGATCGATCATATTGTCCGCCTTTTCGGGGAGAAAGGAGCAGATGTCTGGTTTGCTGAGGATGCCAATCGCCTCCTGCCGGAAGGGATTCATTGTGGCCGGTGTGGCGGAAAGAGGTTTACCAAGGAGACGGATATTCTCGACGTCTGGTTCGATTCAGGGGTCTCGTATGCCGCCGTGCTGGAAAAGCGGGTTGATCTTGAGTTTCCAGCCAGTCTCTATCTTGAGGGAAGCGACCAACACCGGGGATGGTTCCACAGTTCGCTCCTGACTTCAGTCGGGACGAGAGGGAGTGCTCCTTATCTTTCCGTTCTCACCCATGGATTCGTTGTAGACGGAGAAGGCAAGAAGATGTCGAAATCCTCAGGAAATGTGATTGCTCCCGACGAAGTGATCAGCAAACTGGGAGCGGATGTTCTGAGGCTTTGGGTGTCGGCCGAAGATTATAAGGATGACATCAAGATCTCAAATGAGATTCTGAAACGATTGGCGGATGCCTACTTTAGGATTCGGAATACATATCGTTTCCTTCTGGGGAACCTCTATGACTTCGATCCTGAAAAAGACCGAATCCCTTACCAGGAGCTTGACGAAATTGACCGGTGGGCCCTCCACCAGCTCCAGAAACTGATTTCCAGAGTTCGGGAAGCCTACGATCGTTTTGAGTTCCATACGGTTTACCACAGCGTCCAGAATTTCTGTGCCGTTGAGATGAGTGCCCTGTACTTCGATATCTTGAAAGATCGGCTTTATACTTTCCCCACCCGATCCCCGGGTCGGAGGTCTGCGCAGACGGCTCTTTATGAGATTTTAAAAGCCTTGGCCAGCCTGATGGCTCCCATCCTTTCCTTTACAGCGGAAGAGGTGTGGAAACATCTCCCGAAAGGAGGGGGAGAGAAGGGGAGCATTCACCTGAAGCTCTTTCCTGAGGCACAAAGGGAATTCTTGGATGAAGCCCTCCATGAACGATGGGAGAAGATCTGGGAAATCCGAACGGTCGTCACCAAAGCTTTGGAGGAGGCGCGGAAGGAGAAAAAGATCGGGCTCTCTCTGGATGCTCAGGTCCGTCTCCATCTTCCGGAGAAGGTGTATCAGTTTCTCCAGCCTTTTGAAAAGGAATTGAAATCGATCTTTATCGTATCCTCGGTCACGCTCCATCTCGGGGGAAAAGATGAGAAAGAAGTGACAGTAGAGGTCCTCCGGGCGGAGGGGCAGAAATGCGAGCGGTGCTGGAACTATGATGTCAGCGTGGGGCAGCACCCCGAGCATCAGACCATCTGTCAGAGGTGCGTGGAGGCAATCCAACAGTGAAATATAAAGCCGCAAAGCGCCAAGCGCAGAGCGCATGGCGAAGAAGATCTTACACTTTGCGCTATGCCCTATGCGCCATGCCAGATTTTGGGTTAGGTCGGCGATGAAAAAGAAATATCGGGTTCTTTTGATCATTCTTCTCTGGATTCTATCTGTAGATCAGTGGACTAAGTATTCCATCCAATCGCGGTTGGCCCTTCACCACACGGTGCCGGTGGTGAAAGGGTTGTTAAATCTCACCCATGTGCGAAACCCAGGGGGAGCTTTTGGGGTGCTGGGAGGACTGAAAGGAGGGCTTGGTTCTTCCTTCTTCCTCATTTTCTCTTTGCTGGCCATCGGGATCATCCTCTTCTTCTTTTTCAAAACGAGAGATGATGAGGATATTCTTTATCTCGCCTTCTCCTTGGTTCTGGCCGGGGCCATTGGAAACCTGATCGACCGCTTTCGGTTTGGGGAGGTGATCGATTTCTTCGACTTCTATCTTTTCTCCTTCCACTGGCCTGCTTTCAATATTGCAGATTCTGCTATCTGTGCTGGTATGGGGCTGATCATTCTGGAGATCTTTCTTCGGGGTCAAAAGAAAAAGACTAAATAACAGATTGCAGATTGAAAAATCTAAGGTGTACGTCCAAAGAAAGTTGTCATTGCGAGGAGCGAAGCGACG
>CAYMJV010000204.1:0-3669 GCA_964390545.1 uncultured Syntrophaceae bacterium | reverse complement strand
CGATGATCATCACTTTCTTGATGTCATCCCGTCTTGGCATTTAAAAGTCTCCTGTCGTTAAGTGTTATTTTTTTCCAGTGATGGGGGAATCCTTTAGACCGATGGAAGTATAGTGAGACGTCAAAGCGCTGTCAAGCCAAAAGAATCCATGATGGGTCAAGAAGAAAGACGAAGGGCAGAATGTAAAGAACCCCGTCGACAGGGCGGGGTTTTCAGATGGCCTCTTAATATAAGATGCGGGCCCAGAGACTGTCAGGCCCGCATCACCCTATCGAGAGTTCCTATGGGTTCGCTCCTTGTGGTGAAGGTATTTTCATTTTGAGGGCTTTGAGGATCTGGACTGCTTTTTCTTTGACGGTATTAGCCTTGGTGACAGCTTCCGAGAGGTTTCCTGTCTTGAAGCTCTCCTGAGATACGCCCCATTCTTTCATGGCTTCTCTGAACATGGTTTTAGCTTCTGCGAATTTTTGGGCAGGGATGTTCGCAGGAAGCTTCTTCGTCTTCGAAAGGGTGTCGATCTTTTTCTTGATGGAATCCATTATCTTTGGAAGAGCCTGGCTGAGGTTGGTCCATGCCTTGGTGAGTTCCTCTTTCTTAGATTTGGCTGCTTCCAACAATTCCTTGACTTTGCCAGGAATTGCCTGAGCTTCGGTCAGCGCCGCCTTGTAATCTTTCTTGGCGAACTTATCTTTTGCGCTGTTCAGGGCTGCTTGGAGTGACTGGATCTGATCAGGAACGACCTTCATCGCCTCTGCCTTTGTTCCTTGAATGGCCTGTTCTGCTGCTTTGATGGCTTCCTCTGCCGGTCCTTTGCCACTGGCACATCCGGACACCATGAGTCCTGCAACAAAGGCGATCACCACTACCATCGAAACATACGTGCGCATCATTTGTCCTCCTCTTGGTTAGACTTTTCTTTCCTTTATGAGTCCCTTCCTCTTTAAGAGGTTTCTATGGAATCAACCGAGGTTCATTTCTTACATGTTTTGAATTGGAATGTCAAGGGCCGTCCCTCAGTCCCCAAAAGGATAAGCCTTGACTTCCTCCCTCTGGTGGACAAACCTACATCGATTTCTGTTGGGGTATCTCAGTGGGGCGTCCTCGTCAGCGCCCGTGCAGGCTGTCAGCGAATCTTCAGCGGGAATCCTTCGAAATATTCTGATATAACCTGTCCGCGAGATTCATATTGATGGCTTTGAGGATCTTATATTTTTCCAGCGCTAAATCCTTTTTCCCCATGCGCAAATAGAGCATGCCGAGAGCAAGATGGCCCTCTCCATAATTTGGGAGGATCTCGACAGCCTCGCTGAGATGGACGATTGCCTCTCGGGTCTTTCCTTGGCGATCAAGAATCGCTGCCATTTGATAGTGTCCTTGGGCATCGCGAGGATTGATCCGTAACGCTTCGTTAAGATGGACCATGGCTTCCCCGTCCTTCCCTTGAAGGGCAAGGAGAGATCCGAGATTATAGTGTGCATCTGCGCTGATTGGATTGATTTGTAGCGCCTGGGTATAATGGGCCATGGCTTCCCCGATCCTTCCCTCGCGGGATAAGGCTGCGCCCAGGTTATTGTGAGCAATGTAATCCTTCGGGTTGATTTCCAACGCTTCTCTAAAATAGGGAACGGCTTCCTTTTCTCTTCCCTGGCTAACCAGGACGATCCCCAGGTCGCGGTATGCCTCTCCATAGTCTGCTTTAGCGCGCACGGCTTCCATATAATGCTGGATCGCTTCCTCAATCTTTCCCTGCCTGGTTAAGAGGACTCCCAGATCATGATGCGCTTCGGCATGACTCGGTTTGATTCGCAAGGTCTTAGCAAATTGAGCCATGGCTTCTTGGTCTTTTCCTTGGTGCGCGAGAAGGAACCCTAAATTATATTGCGCATCGGCATATTTTGATTTGATTTCCAAGGCCCGGGTATAGTGGGCCCAGGCCTCTTTTTCTTTTCCTTGTTTCATCAGGGTGACGCCCAAGTTGTTGTGGATGATTGGATTGTCACCGGTGACCTTCAAGGTATGATTGAAAAGCGTGACGCTGCTTTGCCACAGGCTAACCTGTTGCCGGGTTAACAGACAAAGGACGGAAAGGACCAGCCCCGCAGATATGGCCAGAGCAATTTGGCGATGGCGCCACTGCTTTAAAATACCAGGAAGACCCATGGCGATCATGATAAAGAGGCCGATGAAGGGCACGTAAGTGTACCGGTCAGCCATTGCCTGTATTCCTACCTGAACCAGGCCAATCACGGGGACAAGAGTTCCAAGATACCAGAACCACCCTATGACAAGGTAAGGCCGTGAATAGGCCCAACGAATCAAGATTATCGAACCAGCTATAAGCAAAAGGCCGGCCATGACTACCTGCCACAGGGGTATCATTTCTGGATAGGGATAGAGGACTGCCAGATCGTGGGGCCAGACCATCTTCCCGATATAACGAGCATAGGATACAATTGAATTCGCCAGGCGGGTCTCCATTGGGAAGGCTTCAAGAGAACCCACAGCGCCTGCCCTCCTTTGGGCGAAAACAGTCACAACACTCGAAGCCGCAGAGAGAGCAAAGAAGGGGGCTTTCTCCAAAATCAAGCGAAGAGGAGACGACCCTTGATGATGTCCCGTACTTGGTTCACGGAGGAGGGGACGAGCGCCCAATGGCCCAAAGGAGAGACGGCCCAGAGGCCAGTAGTCGAGCAAAAGCAGGACGAAAGGGAGGGTTATCAGCATGGGCTTGGACATTAAACCCAGGACAAAACAGAGGAGAGCAAACAAGTATCGATCGAGCCTTGGCTGCTCGACGTAGCGGACAAACATCCCCATGGTGAGAAACCAGAAAAAGGTGCTCAGGACATCTTTACGTTCTGCCACCCAGGCCACCGATTCCACATGGAGGGGGTGCAGGGCAAACAGGGCAGCCACGAACGCGCTCCGCCATAAGGCTCCTGTCATCTTTTGAAACAGGAGAAAGAGCAAGAGCGTATTCGCGACGTGGAAGAACACATTGGTCATGTGATGTCCACCCGGGTTCAATCCATAGAGGTTACAGTCGAGCATATGAGAAAGCCAGGTGATTGGATGCCAGTTCCCCCCCTGAGTCGTCGTCAATGCCCAGACAAGCCCCTTCACAGTCAACCCTGCTTGGACTTGGGGGTTTTCCGTAACATAGAGATTGTCATCGAGGCTAATGAATTCGTTATGTCGCGCCTGCCAAAAGGCTGCAAGGGTGACCAAGATGAGGAAGAGACAAACAAGGAGTTTCAAGAGAGAAGAGGAGGATAAAAAAGGTTTTGCTTGAAACGAATGGTCCCCATTGGACGATGTTAGCGTAACGGACTTATCGGAATCGTTAGGTTTTGCCATTCCCAAAATAGGAACCCTTCCATAGAGAACCTTTCAATATTTCGCCTCTATATAATTTTGATTCTGCCCAGAAAGAAGCGGCCCACTTTCCAGGTAACGAAAATGCAAAGCAATGAGATGAGAATCAGGCAGAGAATGGGGACGATGATTGCCAGGAGGGCTGTGAACACCGATCCCACCAGTTCACCTGTAGCCACCAAGGGATTGCCCATTCCTGCCGTAAGTGCTGACGATTTTGTGCGCAGGGCCACGGTCGTTCCCTGAACGATCGCCGCCACCCCGCCTCCTGCGATAATTCCTAATGTCCACTTT
>CAYMJV010000203.1:0-3670 GCA_964390545.1 uncultured Syntrophaceae bacterium | reverse complement strand
TTTTAGATGAATTGGCCCACCTCCTTTCCCAGAAGGAGGTTGTACAAGGGGAGGAGCTCAGAAAGATGCTGGGCAAAACCCCTGCCGAGACTTCACCGGTGCCACAGGGGGCGTGAAGGTCAATCAGCCAGACGGGTCCGCTTAAAGGTTTTAACAGGGACGATTCAGATAGTGGAAGGGTCAAAAGAAAGGAGGAAAACCTATGTTAGTCAAAGGAAGTGAAGCTAATAAGATGTATTGCCCATTTAAGTTTTCAAAACCTGCAAGTAAGGAATTAGGGCAAATAAATCCGGAATGGATTTGCGAAGGCTTAGGTTGTATGGCATGGCAAAAAATCGCGGGATCGAGATGGGCTGGAGAGCACGGTTATTGTGGGTTAGCGGGAAAACCGTCAGATATTAGTGCAGAACCTCGGTCTGTCCATAACGGCCCTTTCAAGAGGCGGGCATAATTTGGATTTTATAATAGAAAAAGATTCTATTGGATACGGATGTGAATTCAAATTAGCGATGGAAATAATAGCCGTAGCGAACTGGAAGGGAGGGACGAACTGCCTCATAAAGAATGGTACCCGAAGTCTACTTGAAAAGGATCGTCGACTCATCATAGGCGTTACTGGATAATAAGTCCGAAAAGGAGGGCTGATGACGGGTCCACAGTCAAAAAAAGAATTTAACCTCTTTTTTTTGTTTCAGGTTATGATTGCAGGGCGTCCGTTGATTGATTTTGAAACCTGAACGCCAACTCTAAAAACCTCGAGTTTGTTAAATCCAATTTCTCCAGGCATCCTGAGGGATTATTTGAAGATTAACGATTTTCCTTGACATTTAGCAGAGAATAGTATACAAAGAAACAAAACCTAGTTGGTAAGAGTCCTTTTTAGGACGCGAGACAGACCCGCAGAGAACTCTAAACAGCTTCTTTGCGGGTTTTTTTATAAAGTCTCGAAGGGACTCTTACTAGGATCTACCATAAGCCCGCCGAAAAGGGGAGAGGAGGTGCGGGATCTAACGGCCTGATATTGCTTCTAACCACTAACCAAGGAAGGGGGACATTATATGCATTTCATAAAGATCTTCATAGTAATCGTTTTAAGTCTGGCCATTGGAATTTTTGCTTGTACTAAGGAGCGGAAGGTGGAGGCTCCCACACAAGAGCAAATCACAAAAAATTTGGTTCCACCGAAGGCTGAGGTTAAGGGACAGGCTTTTCTTGTGGAGCTTAACGACCTGAAGATCGTCACGACTGTAAACATAAGCTCTAAAGAGATTGTCGGGACGCCAAGCCTCAAGGGTAACATCAAGATCACCAATAAATCGAAAGATATCCTGGATATCCAGGCGGTTACCCTCGAATTCCAGAATGAAGCTGGGAAGGAAATCGCTTATAAGCCTGATGAGAAAATTGAGAAGGTTTATCCGTTTTGGAAGATTCTTCAGCCTGAAGGCACTGCCGAAGGGACTTTGGACATCACGGTCCCAACGAACGCCATCAAGGAAAAATCCCTTAAAAAGATAGAAGTCAACCTGGTCTACGTTCCCTCTCCTCTTAAACGTGAAACTTTGATATTGTCTGAAAAGGTTGAATAGTCTCTGAAATCAGCCCATGGGGTTAAGCAGAGGAGTGTTATTTCGATCACTGCATAGGGGAATAGATAGCCCCCGTTCCCCTATGTTTCTCATCTACCTGCGGTAATAGGCGGTTTTGAGTATTGAGCATATTCTGTTTGTTGTATCGCAGGAAGCCAAGGCAGCACGGGGTAACCGATCAAATCAATCGGTGGGGGAAGTTACAATGAACATTGCATCGCGAAAGAATGAAGTAAAGGGGAGTAGTGTTCTTAAGAAAATCAAAGTTGAGAGCAAAGTGGATGAGGGGCGGGATGTAATCGTTCGCCGGGCCACTGTTAAGTGGGAAGGATTTCAATCTTTCATGGTACTATGGACTAAGCTTTACGGACGGGTTTGACGTATGAGGTGAAATAGGCATGAAGGTTTTTCATAGAAAGGTGAGCGAGTTAAAGGGAGTTGAATGGACTCACGGTCTCTTCAAATTTCCTACCCAAAAGAATCCCTGTGAAAGCAACTGCCCATACATGGTTGTCACGGACACATTGAATTGCCGAAAAGAGTTGGAAGGTTTAGTGGACATGGAAGAAGCACGGGGAACAAACAGATGTCGGTTTTGGCCGCACAAAGACCTGGATACTGAGTAAACCCCGTTAGAAAACCTTTGGCCTTCTAACGGGAAGGCTCACACGGGGTATTAAACCCCGTGTTCGCTGCCATAAGGAAATTACCTTCATCCCCGCTGCAAGCAGCGGGGCTTTCTAACGGGGTAAAAGGGTAGAGAGATATTAGATCCTCTTGGGGAAACGCTTTAAGAAGAATCCTGATACTGATGGAGCCCCACGGGCAAACCCGTGCTCTCTGACTGACGCCCGTGTGGGGCGACATCCCGACCACACGATGGCGCATTCCTCCACGGCCATGGCCGTGGTCTTCCGTTGCCGGGATAAAAGATTTGGAAGGGGGACACTCTTATGGCCGGGATCTCACCAGCAATCCTTTTTTTGATCGTTTTTCTCATTATTCTTGCCTCCGCATCTATCAAAATCCTACGCGAATATGAGCGGGGCGTGATCTTCCGCTTGGGAAGACTGATCGGGGCTAAGGGGCCAGGGCTTATCTTCATCATCCCGGGTGTGGACAAATTGCTCCGGATCAGCCTGAGGACTGTGGCGCTGGAGATCCCACCTCAGGATGTGATCACCCGTGACAACATCTCCCTCAAGGTCAATGCGGTCGTCTACTTTCGTGTCATCGATCCCAATAAGGCTGTGGTCGGAATTGAAAATTACCTTTACGCCACTTCCCAATTGGCCCAGACGACATTGAGGAGCGTCATAGGTCAATCCCAATTGGACGAGCTATTGTCGGAAAGAGATAAGATTAACATCGAACTCCAGAACATCTTGGACCAACATACAGAGCCTTGGGGGATCAAGGTATCCCTGGTGGAGACAAAACAGGTGGACCTTGATACAGAGATGCAGCGGGCCATTGCCCGTCAGGCTGAGGCAGAGAGGGAGAGGCGGGCGAAGATCATCCATGCTGAGGGAGAGGCCCAGGCTGCACAGAAGCTGGCTGAGGCAGCAAATATTATGAGTGTTTATCCTGCAGCCATGCATCTACGGTTCCTTCAGACCCTAACGGAGGTTTCGGCCGAGAAAAGCTCAACAGTGATCCTTCCCCTTCCCATAGACTTACTCACAGCATTCTTGCAAAAGAAGGAGAAAGAATAAACCTAAACCATATTCTAAAGAATTTCCTCGGGAGGTTATCCCAGTTTCTAAGGCATTCACCTTACTCGCTGCATCGATAAGGGCATCCAAACTCTTCCCAGGGAAGGTTACCCCCCCGATGTGGCATTAGATGGGATGCTACATTCTAAATATTTTTTTAAAAAACAAGGGCGCAGTAATGAAACTCTTATTGGTTTCACCTTCTCGTAAGCTTGGTAAAAAGGTAGTAAAAGCTATTAAAATACCTCAATTAAGTCTACACATTCTGGCCTCACTGACGCCAAATGATGTTGATATTACCGTTGTAGATGAAGAAATCAGAGAGATAGATTTTTCTTTGGATTTCGACCTGGTTGGGATTTCTTG
>CAYMJV010000202.1:0-3673 GCA_964390545.1 uncultured Syntrophaceae bacterium | reverse complement strand
CTGCAAAGAGCGTTTCTGCATTTATGCCTGTCCTGCAAATCTCTATTCTCTGAACGAAAAAGGGGAGATGGTGATCGAGTATGCTGGGTGTTTGGAATGCGGCACCTGCCAGATCGCCTGTATCTATGGTTCGGTCAAATGGAAATATCCCGGCAGTGGATTTGGTGTCCAATACAGATTTGGATAATGGAAATCCGATCACCATTCGACAATAAAAGTGTCCCTGTTCGCTACCGTCCTCATGAGGATTTCTTATTCAGATCCCTCGTTTAATGTCACGGCCTTCCATGCGGGGATCCATCTATTCAGAAATTTCTTTAAGAAATTTGGAAGTTCCAAAGGAGAATCTAATCGGCAAAGAAGGAGAAGGGTTTTCCTATATGCTGAAGACCCTTAGTGCAGGTAGACTCTTTACAGCCATTCAGGCTGTTGGCTTAGCACAGGGGGGGATGGAGGAGTCCATTGCCTATGCGCGCCAAAGGATTCAATTTGATAAACCCATCTCCCATCATGCTCCCATCCAGTACATGATTGCAGAGATGGCCACTGGAATTGAATCGGCTAGACTGTTGGCCTACGAAACCGCCCTCCTGTTTGACAGAGAGGAATGGAAAAAGGCAGAGACGCATGCGGCAATGGCAAAGTATATGGCATCGGAGGTGGCGATGAAGACCACGATCGATGCGGTTCAGGTCATGGGGGGTTACGGATATATGAGGGATTATCCCGCAGAGCGAATGATGCGGGATGCCAAACTGACTCAAATTTATGCCGGAACCAATCAAATCATGAAATTGATTGTCGGAAGGAATCTCACGGGGATATCTTGATGATGAAAAAAACTGGCTTACCTAATCACGACTTTACCCTTTATGAGGCAGTAAGAAGAAATGGCCAGGTCTTTAGAGATCGGCTGGCCTTTGTGGACAATGACCAACGGTTGACCTTTGGAGGATTTCTTGACCGGGTGGATCGCCTTGCCGTTGGTCTATGGAAGGAAGGCATCCGGCGGGGGGACAGAATTGGCGTCATGTCCAGAAATAACCTGGAATATCTCCTCCTCTATTTCGCTGCCACCCGCTGCGGAGGGATTTTTGTTCCAGTGAATACTCGATTAAGCCAAGAGGAGGTCAAATATATTCTGAACGATTGCCAACCAAAGCTTCTCTTCGCCGACCCCTCCTTCCAACCCATGCTGGATGAGGACACCTTAAAGATCAGCTCCATCAAGAAGCGCTTCTCCATGGACCATGCACAGGGGAATTTTTCGGATTTTCAAACCCTTCTCAATAATAACGGGAAGATGAAGGCCATTCGTGTTCGAAGCGATGACGGATTGATCCTCATCTATACAGCAGCCATCGGAGGACGTCCTCGCGGTGCCTTGCTGACTCATGCCAATGTGTTGGCCTCCAATATGCAAATCATGGTCGGCCTTTCTCTCACCTGTCATGATATTTACCTTGGGGTTCTACCTCTCTTCCACGTGGCCGGTCTCCTGATTTCATCCAATATGTTTCATGCGGGTGGGGCTAATATCATCATGCCTCAATTCGATCCTCAAATAGCCCTCGAGCTGATCCAACGAGAAAAAATCTCGGTCCTTTTTGAATTCTCACCCATGTTGCAACAGATCGTAGAAAAGATGAGAGAAAACGAATCTAACGTTTCAAGTGTCCGTTTGGTTCTGGGAATCACTTATCCCGATTGCTTTAAGGAATTCCAAGCCAAAACTGGAGCCGTTTTCTATAGAGTCTGGGGACAGACCGAGACCTCAAGTTTTATCACCCTCTGTAGCCACGATGAAAGACCTGGTTCTGTGGGAAGGGCGTTACCTTTGACGGATCTTCGAATCGTGGACGATCGAGATCATTCTTTGAGTATTGGGCAACCTGGAGAAATTGCTGTCAGGAGTCCGCAGGTCTTCAAGGGATATTGGAATATGGATGAAGAGACCTCCTTCGCCTTTCGTGAAGGGTGGCATCACACAGGTGATCTTGGCCGTCTTGATGAGGAGGGATTTCTCTTCTTCGTTGGAAGGAAGCAGGAGAAGGAATTGATCAAGACAGGAGGAGAGAACGTTTATCCTGCCGAGGTGGAATCGGTTATTGTCAAACACCCGAAGATCAAGGAAGTCTCAATCATTGGCGTCCCCGATCCTAAGTGGGTGGAGGGTATTAAGGCCATTTGTGTCGTAAAGGAAGGCGGCACGGTGACCGAAAAGGAGATCATCGATTTCGTGGCCGAACGGATTGCCCCCTACAAGAAACCGAGAATAGTCCAATTTGTCGAGTCCCTTCCGAAAACAGAAAGCGGAGAGATTGATCGGGCCAAGGTGAAGGCCATATACGGAGGTCAACCATAATGAACTTCCATCCCTTGGTAAGAAAAGAAAGGTCGTCTCTCTGCGAAATCTTTATATAGACAACTCCCCTTGCTTCAAAGGAGAAGAGCCCATGGATTTCAGTCTGACTCCTCGACAACGATTGATTAAAGAGGCCGTTCATGAATTCGTCGTCAGTGAGTGTGACCCTGCGGTCACGCTCGAGTTAGCAAAGAAGAAAGAGTTTCCGTGGAAGATTTACAAGAAGGCAGGAGAGAATGGGTACCTGGCTTCCTACTACCCAAAAGAATTAGGGGGACAGGGAATACCCCTGCTCGATTATTGTCTGATCATGGAAGAAATTATTCGCTATGATAACCGGGTGGGGATGGCCCTCAGTCTCGGATCGATCCCTGCCAAAACGCTCCTGAGGTTTGGGAATGAAGAACAGAAGAAGAAATACCTTCCTAAGCTTACCAGAGGGGAAACGGTAGCCTCTATTGCTGTGACCAAACCAAATCATGGAAGTGATATCCGCTTCCTTGATACCAAGGCTGTGAAAAAGGGGGATGAATATATCATCAACGGCAATAAAATATTCATCACCAATGCGAATATGGCTGAATTTTACACTGTTTTTGCGCAGACCGACCCCGATGCACCTCCCTATCGGGGGATCAGCGGTTTCGTTGTTGAGAGAGAGACGGAAGGTGTCACGGCATTGGATCTGGGAGATAAGATTGGATTGAAGACCACTTCCTCCTGCAGCATTGAATTTAGAGAGGTGAAAGTTCCTAAAGAAAACCTCTTAGGTAAAGAGAATCATGGGTTCAATTACATTATGGATGCGTTAAACGAAGGAAGAGCAGAAATTGCCAATCAAGCCATTGGCCTGGCGAGAGGGGCCTATGATCGGGCGCTCTTCCATGCAAAGAACCGGGAGCAGTTCGGGCAGAAGATTGGAAAGTTTCAGAACATCTCCCATATGATTGTAGAAATGTCGGAGGAGATTGAATCGGCCGCCCTATTAGCCTATAAGGCCGTGTGGCTCATTGATCAGAAGAAGATGGACCTCGCCACCTCCTTGCAGGCAAAGGTCAAATGCCCTCTGACGGCCATTGACGTCTGCCTGAAGGCCATGCAGATCCTTGCAGGATATGGATTATTTGACGAACAGTTTTTACCAGGCTATCTTGGAGATGCCTTAGCCACCTGGCTTCTTGAGGGAACGGGCCAGATTCAGAGAAATACAGTAGCCGCCCAGATATTGGGAAGATTGTAAATTTGTGAGATTATCTATCGCTACCTCAAACATCTTGTCGAGGGATTCAGATCAAAACCTCATTTCGA
>CAYMJV010000201.1:0-3695 GCA_964390545.1 uncultured Syntrophaceae bacterium | reverse complement strand
AGTTCGGGAAAAAATATCGTAAGACGGTGAAACCCCTCTCAGAACAGATCATGAAAGTCTTTCTCCGGTATCATTGGTTGGGGAATATTCGTGAGCTCGAAAATGTGATCCAGCGAATCATCGTCCTGGGAAATGAAAAAGTCATTCTTGATGAGTTGGATTCTGCAATTAATAAAGAGTCTGTCCAAATGGAAGAGGGATCCCATCCCCCAAAGAAATGGCCATCTTTGAAGGAGGTTCATCGAGAAGCGATCGCCAAGGCAGAGACCGAAGTCATACGGAAAGCCCTGGAAATGACAAATTGGAACCGTAAGAAAGCAGCTGGTCTCTTAAATATCAGCTATAAAGCCTTGCTCTATAAGATTAAAGAGTGCGGTATCGGCCAGCAAGTTGCCCCGCAAGACCTAACCTGACCGTGAGGGTCATGCCTCCCCTGTACCATGCTTGCGAAGTGTCTCAATAAGGACCTTGCAACAGGTGTCATTCCGGACTTGATCCGGAATCCAGTCTTTTTTAAATCTGGATTCCCGCAGGAGTTTACCCCGTACTTGATACGGGGCGGGAATGACGGCTAACGGATTACTATAACGTATTGTTAGCTATACCACTACGTTCAGGGCTCGCCTTTCAACTTCCCTAAAAAACCCGATAGGCCGTCCCGCCAAGGCGGGATTGTCCGGCAACCGCATTTTCTCATTCGTTCGTCATTCCTGCGGAAGCAGGAATCCAGGCCTGCCCTGCAAATACATGGAACTTCGAGGTCCTGGACACCTACCTGCCTGCCGGTAGGCAGCAACCGCATTTTCGCCGAGACTGGAAAGTCTCGGCTATCCCGCTTGATGCTAAGGAGGCGAGAGTGGAAATAAATTACCACTTTTTCCCCAACTTTTTCCTCTTTTTTCCCCGATTTCTTGAACCGATTCACAGAACTATCTGATAGAAAAGGAGAGAAATTAGATTGTTTTCAATGGATTACACCTTTACGAGGTCTATATTCTAACGTTGGCATTTGGATTGCTCATTAGAAAAGAGTTATGCAAGATTTCTCCCACATTCTTTTCTCAAACAATTCCAAGATGAACAAACTTAAGACGGTCATTGATGAAATCGCCAAGACGGATATCACTGTTCTAATCCTGGGGGAGAGCGGGACAGGCAAGGAAATGGTCGCACAGACCATCCATCATAAATCAAATCGGCGTGAAAAACCCTTTATAAAAGTGAATTGTGCAGCGATCCCTAGGGGCCTTCTCGAAAGTGAACTCTTCGGTTTTGAAAAAGGGGCTTTCACAGGGGCCCATCTGAGAAAACCGGGGAAGTTCGAACTTGCCGGTGGAGGCACCATTTTGCTGAATGAAATTGGAGAAATTGATATTTCCCTCCAGGCGAAACTCCTGCAGGTCCTCCAGGACGGTGCTTTTTCCCGTCTGGGAGGAGAGGGGGATGTCTTTGTCGATACACGTGTCATTACCACGACGAAGGACCATTTGGAAAAATCGATGCTGGAAGGTCGTTTCCGCGAAGACCTTTTCTTCCGGATCAATGTCATGACCATCACCGTTCCGCCGTTGCGAGAACGCAAAGAGCAGATCCTTCCTTTTTCACAATTTTTCTTTGACCTTTACAAACAGAGGTACGGAAAAGAAGTTTATCCCATCTCTTCAGGCACGATCAATACGTTTGAAGAATATCATTGGCCAGGGAACATCCGGGAATTAGAAAATACGGTCAAAAGGATTGTCCTATTTGGTGATGAAGAAATGGTCGTTCGGGATTTATTCCATAAGAGGGAAGGGATTGATATGAAACCAGATGGAATTGCTGATTTTTATTCGAATACTCCCGCCGGAACGAAGGGCTTCTGCCTTAAAGAATTAGGGAAGAAGGCTGCCGAAACAGCAGAAAAAGAAGTCATTCAAAACGTTCTGCAAGAAACCCATTGGAATCGAAAAGAGGCAGCCAAAGTCCTTCGCGTCAGTTATAAAGCGTTGCTTTATAAAATTGAGAAATACCATTTGAATGAACGGAAGGGATTTCAGAGGCCAGAAGAGGAGGCAGGTTGAACGCTGAGGAGACAGTTAAGAGATCGCAGAGGAGAGGGGGAAAGGGATGAAGACCATCGAGGGGAGAATCAGAGGAGGAAAAGGGGCGGGATTGAAGCGGATTCTGAGTAAAGATCTATTTCTTTATCTACTTGATCTTGAAGTGAAGCGGGGGCGACGTTACCAGAATTTTCTCTCCATTCTTATTCTGGATTTGGTTGCACTTCCCAAAGGGGATGGGGGAGCGGATCTTGAGACCACCTACCAGATGTTGACCACTTTATTGAAAGAGGAGATGCGGGAGACCGATATCTTCGGTGCCTTGGGAGAGAACAGGTTGATCATCCTTCTTCCCTATGCGGATTTATTAGCAGGAGAACTCGCGAAATCTCGCTTTGAAAGCATTCTTGAGCATTATGATTTTAAAAGCAAGGGCTATAAAGTCAAGGTTCACCAGGTCTCCTTTCCTACGAATGGGACAGATACGGCAGAACTTATGAAAAAGTTAGTGGTGCCGGCACCCCCATTAGGCAATTGAGGTGGGAAGGGAGATAGCGTGAAGGGGTGACGCGGAGAACAGGAGATTTGTAGACTCAATGAACTCAATAGACCCAAGTAACTCAATGAACTCAATAAACTCAAGTAACGCCATGCGCTCTGCGCTTTGCGCTATGCGAATGAGTGGAGAACAGAGATGAGAAAACTATTTGGCTTCGGAATCATCGTAGCGCTGATCTTTTTGGTTTGTGTTCCAATGGCCTTCTCTCAGGAGGACAAAGAGGGGCCGGAAAAGAAAAAACCACAACCGCAATGGATACCTGTTAGTGACAGTTATGTAATTGGGCCTGAAGATGTTCTTTCCATACATGTATGGAAAGAAGAGGCCTTTTCAAGAACAGTTCCCGTGAGAATGGATGGGAAAATCTCCCTGCCTCTCATCGATGATGTTCAGGCCGCAGGATTTACAGCTCGCCAGTTGAAAGAGGTGTTGACAACCAAATTAAAGGAATTTGTGGAAAATCCCAACGTTTCTGTGACGGTTGCAGAAGCAAACAGTTTCAAAGTATTTATTTCCGGCCAGGTCAGGAGCCCTGGTGTTTATCGCCTGCGAAGCGAGACCTCTCTCCTGCAGTTTATTCCCATGGTAGGTGGGTTTACAGATTGGGCCAATCAGAAAAAGATCTTAATCATACGCAAAGAAGGCGGGCAAGAGAAGCGATTCACTATAAATTATAAAAAGATTTTGAGCGGGAAGGATCCCGATTCAAATATCATCCTGAAAACAGGCGACACCATCATCGTACCATAGCCTCCTTTCCCCTCCCCCTTGATGGGGCAACCTCCCAATCCCCTCCCCCTTGACGGGGGAGGGTGGGGGTGGGGGTGAGAATCGTAGGGTGCGTTCCCCGAACGCACCGCTCAGATTCAACCGGTGAGATAGAAAATGAAAAATTTAAAACGCAACAAACCCAACGAACTCAATAAACCGCAGCACAGCAGCACTGCAACACCGCAGCACAGATGTTTTGCCTCCAAGCTCAAGCTTTTTTCTAACGCTCTGCTCTATGCGCTATGCTCTATGCTATTATGGGTTCCCACGATCGCCTGTGCCGAATTAGGCGATCTCTTCACATATTTTCAACCCTATATCTC
>CAYMJV010000200.1:0-3726 GCA_964390545.1 uncultured Syntrophaceae bacterium | reverse complement strand
GATGGAAGCCCGGATCCGATGACCTCCCTCTTAAAAGATTCGACCCCTCAACTGACTTTAAAGGCTGCCCATCATGCGCGACAGACATTGGACGCTGGAGTAACAACCATTAGGGATATGGGAGGGAAAGACTACGTGGACCTTGCCATTCGGGATGGAATTGAATCAGGACTCCTTCAAGGGCCGAGGATGATCTGTAGTGGCAGAGTGGTCTGTATGACAGGAGGCCACGGATGGCAATTTGGCCGGGAAGCCGATGGAACCGATGAGATTCGTGAGGCCGTCCGGGAACAATTGAAGATGGGTGTGAACTTTGTTAAGTTGATTGCTACCGGAGGGGTGATGACAAAGGGCGTGGACCCCGGTGCAACCCAATTTACTTTAGAGGAATTATTGGCAGGAGTGGAGGAAGCGAAAAAGGCGGGGAGGCGGACGGCCACCCATGCGCAGGGTACTGAAGGAATTAAGAATTCTCTTTGGGCAGGGGTCAATTCGATTGAACATGGATTTTTCTTGGATGATGAAGCGATTGAATTGATGCTGGAGATGAACGCCTATCTCGTACCCACGCTCAATGCTCCCTATCAAATTATTAGAGGCGGAATAAGGGGAGGCGTTCCCCGCTATGCTGTTGAGAAATCGAAGGCGGTCATGAAAAGCCATTTCCAGAGCGTTCGGAGAGCATATAAGGCAAAGATTCCTATTGCCATGGGGACGGATGCAGGGACTCCTTTTAATTGCCACGGTGAGAATTTAAAAGAGGTGGAGTTACTCGTTAAAGCAGGAATGACCCCGATGGAGGCTATGACAGCAACTACCAAAATCGCCTCGGAAGTTCTGGGCCTGGAGAGGAAAATTGGGACCCTTGAAAAGGGAAAGTTGGCAGACCTGATTGTTGTGGATGGAAATCCTCTCAAAGACATCCAGCTTCTCCAAAAGAAGGATAAGATTCTGGCAATTATGAAGGAAGGTTCTTTCTATAAAAACCAATTTTAACTTGTCAAATCCCCCCCAGCCCCCCCTTTTCTAAAGGGGGGAGAGGGGGGATTAACAAAAAGGAGGTGATGAAAATCTTACCGACTTTTTGAGTCATTCCTGCGGAAGCAGGAATCCATTTATTTTATTATAACTTTTCCTGGATTCCCGTTTTCACGGGAATGACAAGCTTGAGTCCGAAGGAGATGATGGTGTTGAGAACTTCTTAATTCCACATTAGACAAGGAGGGATGAAGGATGAAATCTAAAAGTATGATTAGCGTATTTTATATCTCGATGTTCGTCATCATTGGCATGCTTGGGTTCATGCCCCTTCAGTCATGGGCCCAAATCAAGGAGCTAAGGGTCGGCATTGGAATTGATGCCGACACGTTAAACCCGCAGGAACATAGCACCACTTTGTGCCAGAACTTGTCTGACCTGATCCAAGATAACTATTTCTTCCAGACCCCGGACAATAAGTTGGAGCCACGCCTGGCAACCAAGTACGAGGTGTCGAAGGACGGGTTGACCTACACCATCTCTCTGAAAAAGGGTGTCAAGTTTAGTGATGGGACTCCCTTTGATGCCAAGGTTGCCAAGCTCACCTTTGATCGAGCCCTTGATCCAAAGATGAAAGTTCCCTTGCGTTTCGCCATTGCCATGATTAAGGAGGTAAAAATCGTAGACGACTATACCATTCGGATCGAGCTCAAGTACCCCTTTGCTCCCTTCGCCCCGACGCTCTCGATGACGCTCACAAGCCCTATTTCTCCAGCGGCGATCGAGAAATATGGTGAAAACGTTCGCGAGACCCCAGTCGGTGCCGGTCCCTATATTCTCAAGGAGTGGGTCAAGGGCGATCGAATCGTTATGGTCCGAAATGAGAATTACTATGGTAAAAAACCAACCGTGGAAAAGCTGACTTTCAAAATCATCCCTGAAGATGCTACCCGTGAAGCTATGCTCAGGAGCGGCCAGATAGATGTCTGTTACAAACCATTGCCTTCAAATGTCGCATCCCTGAAAGCCGATCCAAATATCACAGTCGATATGCCGCTGGATACGAGGACGATTTTTATGGGATTGAATTACCAGAAGGGTGTGACCAAGAATAAACTGGTGCGCCAGGCTTTCAACTATGCCGTGGACAAGAAGGCTATCTGCAGTAAGATTCTCTTCGATACGGCTGTTCCCATGGAGGGTCCTGTATCCCCGATCCTTTTCGGCTATCACAAAATGGCGAACCAGTATGACTATAATCCTGAAAAAGCAAAGGAACTCTTAAGGAAGGCAAATTTCGATTTCAATCAGACTGTGAACATGCGCACCCCTCAAGGCCGTTACCTTTTTGACAAACAGGTCTCTGAAGCGGTCCAGGCCTATCTTCAGGCCATCGGAGTAAAGACTGAGCTTAGAACTTACGATTGGCCCACCTATGTTGCCGGTCTGCTCAAGCCCATTCAGGAGACTGAGCTTGAAGTGTTCCTGCTGGGCTGGGGGCCTAATGTGCTCGATGCTGATAATGGTCTTTACGGCCAGTTTCACTCCAGTGTTAGTCCGCCTAAGGGTTTAGGCGCAGCTCATTACAGCAATCCGGAGTTCGACAAGGTGGTCGAGGCTTCCCGGGAGGAACAGAATCCGAAAAAGCGGTTGGAACTTTTGAAGAAAGCCTCTGAGATAGTATGGGATGACGCCCCATGGATATGGTTGCATGTCGAGAAATTCGTCATCGCATACTCAAAAAAGATTAAAGGCATGGTTGTAACCAGCACAGAGAAATTCTACCCGAACTATATTAGGATGGAAAAATAAAATGGTAAAGGTTAGGGTGAGGATGCAATCCAAATGGGCCTCCTTACCCTAACCTAAAGACCATTTCTATGGTCTACGACGAATTGAATAACCTATGTTGCAGTATGTCTTAAAGCGCCTGCTTTCAGCCATTCCTGTTCTATTTGGGATATCCCTTCTCCTCTTCTTCATGCTCCGGATGCTCCCCGGTGACCCAGCCCAGGTGCTGGCTGGGCAGATGGCCAGCCCGGAAGATATAAAGCTCATCCGTCACCAACTCGGCCTTGACCAACCAATCTTCGTTCAGTACGGGATCTTTCTTAGCCGTTTGGCGAAGTTTGACTTGGGCCGGTCCGCACGGACCCAAAGTCCTGTCATTAAGGAGGTCTGGGCCCGACTTCCGAATACCATGCTGCTTGCTGTTGCTGCTATTACGCTTGCCTGCCTCTTCGGTATTCCGGCTGGGATCATTTCGGCCACACGGCCCTACACCTGGATCGACTACTTGTTTACTTCGATGGCCCTTTTCGGCATCTCCATGCCGGTCTTCTGGCTTGGACTGATGCTGGTCGTTATATTTTCAGTCGTTCTTCACTGGCTTCCAGCCGGAGGCACTGGCAGCTGGAAGCACATCATCCTTCCTTCTTTCACCTTGGCTGCCTTTGTTGTTGCATTCATCACACGTATGACCCGCGCCAGTATGATGGAAGCCCTTTCCCAGGACTACACCACCACTGCTCGCTCCAAGGGGCTCAAGGAACGGGTGGTCATCGTGAAGCACGCGCTGAAAAATGCCCTCATTCCAATTATCACTGTTGTTGGCCTTCAGTTTGGCCTGCTTCTTGGTGGAGCAGTTTTAACCGAGACGGTCTTCGCCTGGCCCGGTGTGGGACGACTCATCGTTGACTCCATCCTTGCTCGTGACTACCCGGTCATCCAGGGAACGATTCTCATCTT
>CAYMJV010000199.1:0-3731 GCA_964390545.1 uncultured Syntrophaceae bacterium | reverse complement strand
TGTCTGAGATCAATTCGTAAATTTCCTGCATCCGGCTGTTCTTCCCAAGGATATTTCCAAAACTGTATCGTTTCTCCAGTGCTTGAGAGAGAAGAATATTCCTACTTCTTTCTCGTTTCAGGTCGTCATGGAGGTCTTTGATACGGAGCATCACTTTAATCTTCGCCAATAACTCTTCGTTGACAAAGGGTTTGGTGAGGTAATCATCCGCTCCAATATTGAGGGTATTGATCTTGTCCTGCAAGCTCGAACGGACCGTGAGCATGACCACGGGAATGAATCTCATTTCCTCATCCCCTTTGATCTTCTGGCAGACATCTCTTCCATCTTCATCACCCAGCATGATATCGAGGAGGATCAAATCCACCGGCGTCTCAGACTCTGGAGTTACCTGCCTTCTCGTTTCCAGGAACCGCATGGCTTCCGTTCCTGAGGAAGCAGAGAAGACCTGATAACCCTCCAATTCAAGGAGCGCGGTGATCATTTCCACCGTATCCTTTTCATCCTCGACGATCAGTATTTTCTTGGTTGTCTTATTCTCCATCTCCGAGGTCGACCTTTTCTAGGGTTGACACGGCATCATACAAGTCAATAATATTCATTAAAAATTATCCAGTGTCAATTGTATTTTAATGGCCGCAGGATCGAATGGATAGGAGGTTACAACCTGTGGAAAAGAATTGACAAACTAACCCTGTCTGGTTAGTCTTATTTTTAGAGATTCCAATATTGTTTCTTACCGGAGACATGTCTCTTAACCGAAGGGTTAAACTATGAACAGAAAGGCGTTTTGTTCATCATTTTTCATCGTCACAGGTTTGTTTCTTTTATCATCTTGTTCTGGAGAAAAAAGGGAAAGACCTGTGGTGGCTCTGCCGGTTGAGGTGGCAACGGTCGTTCAGAAACAGGTGCCCGTCCAACTCCGTACCATTGGGACGGTGCAGGCTTATTCCACCGTGACAGTGAAGTCAAGGGTTGCGGGACAGATCATGCGGGTCTCCTTTAGAGAAGGTCAGGATGTGACAAAGGAGGAACTCCTCTTCATGATCGATCCTCGTTCTTTCGAAGCGACGCTCAAACAGGCTGAGGCGAACCTCGAGAGAGACCTCGCTCAGGTGAGGCAAGCTGAAGCCAATCTCGAAAGAGACATGGCCCAGGAGAAGAATGCCAAGGCAGACGCCGATCGTTATCAGATGTTACTTGACAAAGGCGTTGTGGCTCGACAACAGTATGACAAGGTCCGGACCGATTGGGAGGCTCTTGTCGCCACGGTGCAAGCCGACAGAGCTGCCAGGGCAAACGCAGAGGCAGCGGTGCTTGCCGATAGGGCAGCTGTAGAAAACGCGAAGCTTCAACTG
The DNA here is from genome assembly GCA_964390545.1 of uncultured Syntrophaceae bacterium. GTDB lineage: Bacteria > Desulfobacterota > BSN033 > BSN033 > UBA1163 > CAYMJV01. Next base: position 2,373 of record CAYMJV010000199.1, on the reverse strand, counting down.
AGCTATTGCTCCATTCATTCGCCCATGGATGGCCGAACTGGAAGTCTGATCGTTCAAGAAGGAAATATTGTTAAAGAAAACGATGCGAATCTGGTTGTGATTAATCAGATTAACCCCATCTTTGTGTCCTTCTCGGTTCCGGAACAGTATTTGGGAGAGATCAAGAAGTATATGAGAGCGGGAACCCTTAAAGTCGAGGCCATAGTTCCTAACAATGAGGGGGCTCCTCATCACGGCTTCATCTCCTTTGTTGATAATGCAGTGGACACCGGAACGGGAACGATAAGGCTGAAAGGAACCTTTACCAACACAGACAGACGTCTCTGGCCTGGGCAGTTCGTCAATGTGGTTCTGACATTGACTCAAGTGCCTAATGCAACTGTCGTTCCATTCCAGGCCATTCAGACCGGACAACAGGGTCAGTACGTCTTTGTCGTCAAGACAGACCTTACCGTGGAAACTCGCTCCATTGTTTCAGGCTTTACCCTCGATAACGAGACTGTGGTTCAAAAAGGTCTTCAACCAGGTGAGATCGTGGTGACCGATGGACAGCTTCGGCTTTATCCAGGAGCGAAAGTGGAAAACAACACTTCTGATTCAGCCCCAGCTACAAAGAAAAAGGCACCATGAGCATCTCTGAGCTTTTTATTCGACGGCCCATTATGACCACTCTCGTGATGCTGGGCATCCTGCTCTTTGGCATCATGGGGTATCGGCTCCTGCCTGTAAGCGATCTTCCCACTGTCGACTTCCCCACCATTCTGGTAATAGCCGAATTCCCGGGAGCCAGCCCGGAAACAATGGCCTCAGCGGTGGCTATTCCTCTCGAGCGGCAGTTCTCAACGATCGCTGGGCTGGATTCCATGAATTCGACGAACACCCAGGGGATAACCCGGATCACGCTTCAATTCAGTCTGAACCGGAATATTGATGCTGCGGCTCAGGACGTTCAGGCTATGATCGGAAAGGCAGCACGCCAGCTCCCGTCGGACATGCCGAATCCGCCTTCTTATCAGAAGGTCAACCCGGCTGATTTCCCTATTCTTTTTCTGGCCTTGAGTTCACCCACCCTTCCTCTCTCAGCTGTTCATGAATACGCAGATACCTTTGTGGCTCAACGAATCTCCATGGTGAGTGGCGTGGCTCAGGTTCAAGTCTTTGGGGCTCAGAAATATGCTGTTCGCGCCCAACTGGACCCAAAGGCTCTTGCCGCGCGGTCCATCGGAATCGACGAAGTGGCCAATGCAATCATGAATGGAAATGTAAACCTTCCCACCGGGATATTATATGGAACGCACCAAGCTATCACCATAGCGGCGAGCGGCCAGCTCAATAAAGCCGAGGCTTATCGTCCCCTTATCGTGGCCTACCGAAATGGTTCCCCTGTCCGGCTCGGTGAGCTAGGAAGGGTGATCGATAGCGTCGAAAATGATAAGACCGCAAGCTGGTATAACAATGTTCGCAACATCGGCTTGGCCGTTTTCCGTCAACCTGGAACCAACACGGTTCAGGTGGTCGATTCGATTAGGGAGTTGCTGCCCAGTTTTCGTGCTCAAATGCCTGGTTCAGTAAGTCTAACCATTCTCCACGATCGCTCTCTATCGATTCGTGCATCGGTCAATGATGTCAGGTTTACCTTGTTTCTGACCATGTGCCTGGTCGTGCTGGTGATCTTTCTCTTCCTGCGAAATCTATCCGCTACCATTATTCCGAGCCTGGCACTTCCCATGTCGGTCATCGGTACATTCTCGGTCATGTACCTTCTGGGATATAGCCTGGATAATCTCTCTCTGATGGCTTTAACACTTTCAGCGGGCTTCGTGGTGGATGACGCCATTGTGATGCTAGAAAATATCGTCCGGCACATGGAGACGGGGGAGCAGCCTCTTCAAGCCGCGTTCAATGGATCGAGAGAGATTGGCTTTACAATTGTGTCGATGACGCTTTCGCTCGTTGCTGTCTTTATACCCATTCTCTTTATGGGCGGAATTATTGGCCGCTTGCTTCATGAATTCGCAGTGACGATTGGTGCGGCGATTCTGGTTTCCGGTTTTGTTTCCTTAAGTCTCACTCCTATGCTCTGCAGTCGGTTTCTTAGGCCGCCTGAGAAAGAAAGGCAGAGCCGCCTTTATGCAACCTCAGAGCGCTTTTTTGAGGGGATGTTTAAAGCCTATCGGTTGAGCCTAAGATTCGTGTTGAACCACCGCCTTGCTACGATCGTAATCTCTAACCTCCTCCTCCTTGGCACGGTTCTTCTTTTCATGACCTCCTCCTATGGATTTCTTCCGAGCGAAGACATCGGTCAGATCTTTGGCACGACTGAAGCCGCAGAGGGGATTTCATTCGAATCGATGAAACAACATCAGCTCGCTG
>CAYMJV010000198.1:0-3742 GCA_964390545.1 uncultured Syntrophaceae bacterium | reverse complement strand
TTGTCTTTAGAGATTATGCCCATATGAGTAAGGCCCTCTTATCCGATTTCTTCAAGCCCGTTCAGGAAAAAGCAGAACAGGACACGGGGATCAAGGTCGTGACCATCAATGGCGATACAGCTCCGAGAGGTCTGAGCACAAAGGATAAGCCCATTTACAAGGCAGATGACTTCAAAGGTTTGAAGATCAGGACTGCTGCCAGCCCAACGGTTCTGACGGCGATGAAAACTCTCGGTGCCTTACCCCAACAGGTTCCCTTCTCAGAACTCTATATGGCTCTTAAGACAGGGATCGTGGATGCTCAGGAGAACGGTGCCATCGTCGTTCAATCAGCAAGCCTCTTCGAAGTCCAGAAATATTACATGAAGACCGACTACATTCGGGACATTGAGACTTTCTACGCGGCCATGCCTTTCTGGAAGAAACTCTCCAAGAAAGACCAAGAGATGATCTTCGGTGCCGCGGAGAAAGCGGGTAATTCAGAAACCGAACTTACTCAAAAGCAGCTGACAACCGTGTATGATTCTCTCAAGACCAAGATGACAGTGATCACACCGCCGCAATTGGACCTGGATTCGGTCCGAAAAAAACTGGAAGGGGCTTTTGACAGTTTTGAAGGAACAAAGTGGCCGGCTGGATTGCTGAAAAAGGTCAGCGCTCTGAAGTGAAGCTCCCCGCCTACAGGCGGAGCTTCACGGATAGCCGAGACTTTCCAGTCTCGGCGAAAATGCGGTGGCCGGACAAGAATGTCCGGCCTATCGGCTTTTTGAAATCGCTGCATTCATCCCCGCCCACGCCGTTAGGACGGGACAGGCACGGCGTGGCATTCTGCAGCATTTTCGTAAGGTTTTTTTGATCGGGGGGGGATGATTTCCCCCCGTTTTTCTCTTTGAGGATGTCGATGATACTCATCTTGTTTGTATTGCTCTTTCTGTTGATCGGACTTGGCTTCAGCATTTGGACGTCTATGGGAATCAGCGGAATGATCTATATTCTGATCCGCGGAGAGGTCTCCTTAAAGATTCTGGCTTCAACGATGGTGAGCGGGGTAGATATCCCCTCTTTAGTAGCCATTCCTTTCTTCATGCTTGCAGGGGAATTGATGAACTCCGCAGGGATCACTCGCAAACTGGCGGATTTTGCCGACTTCTTTGTAGGCCGCTTCAGAGGTGGCCTCGCCTATGTGGCCATCGTGGTGAACGTCATCATGGCCGGTGTTTCAGGATCGGCTGTCGCGGATGCCAGTGCGGTCTCCTCTGTGCTTCTCCCGACCATGAAGGAGAGGGGCTACGATCGGCCGTTTGCTGCCTCTATCAATGCGGCGGCGGCCGTCATTGGTCCGATTATCCCACCCAGCATTCCAATGATCTTTATTGGAGTCATCAGTGGACTATCGATCGGCAGGCTTTTCCTCGGGGGAGTCATTCCCGGCTTAATCATGGGCCTTTTCTTGGCTGTTACGGTTGCCCTGTTCACCCGGAAGAAGAATTATCCAGTGGTTAAGAAGCAACTGAATCTGAAAGTATTCATTACCTTGATGAAAGATACAATATTCGCCCTTTCAGCACCCCTCATCATTATCCTGGGGGTGGTTTTGGGAATCGTGACACTTGTAGAGGTGGCGGTTCTTGCCAATTTTTACATCCTCCTGATCGCCCTTTTTGTTTACCGGTCCATCCGATTCAAAGACATACCTAAAATTTTTTCTAAGGCAGCTGTCTTCTCCACGTCCATCATGATCATTTTTGCAGTGGTCGGTCTCTATCAGTATATCGTTGCCTCAGAGCAGCTGGGGGAAAAACTGGGTGTATTGGTCGCCAACATGAATTTGAATCAATTCACCTTCTTGCTTCTGGCCAACGTCTTCTTTCTCTTCATGGGCTGCATTTTGGATGCGGTGCCGGTCATGCTGATCTTCTTTCCGGTCCTCCTGCCTGCAGCGACTAAACTTGGAGTGGATCCAACGCATTTCGGGGTCATTGTAGTAATTAACTTGATGATCGGTCTGTTAACACCCCCGATCGGAGCACTCCTGTTCTTAGAGGCCAAAATTGCAGATCTCGAGTTCGACGTACTGGTCAGGCATATCTGGCCGTATACCCTTGCCCTGATCATCGTGCTGCTTCTCTGCACCTTCATCCCCCAATTGGTGCTTTACATCCCGAACCTGATTTTGTAGGGAGGTTCCGATGAAGTCTTGGATCGTACGAGCAGTTGGAAGCTTGGAATGGGTTACGGGCACTTTTTTTCTGGCCCTCTTCCTTTTGAATATCCTGCGTATCTTCTTAAGGTATTTCCTCGGGGTCTCCTGGCTGTGGGAGCCGGACTTTTCCCGTCTCTTGTTTATCTGGATTGTCTTCATTGGCGCTACGGTGCTCTATGTTGGAAAAGGTCATCTGGTGGTGGATTACTTCTTAAACCGTATGCAACCGAAAACCCGGGACCGCATGCATTTCATGATCGATCTGATGACCACCATCTTCTTAGTCGTACTCGTTCTGAAAGGCATCGAGGTCACAAAAGTACGTATGAGGATTCCCTTCGACACCTGGGATCTTCCGACAGGATATGCTTACATAGCCATTCCTATCTGCAGTGCCATCATGATCATCGTAACCCTGGTCAGGATGGCCGAATATCTGCGTGAGAGGAGAAAGAAATGAACGCCGAAGCGATCTTTTATCGAAATACCATTACGGAGATCATGGGTAAAATCCTTGGAGAGATCGAAACGATTCAAAAAGCCTCTCGCGTCGTGGCTGAATCCATAGCCAGAGAGGAACCTATTCATGTGATCGGCCCTGGCGGACATTCCAATATGGCTGTTGAGGAAGTCCTCTGGCGAGCAGGCGGGCTCGCACCGATCAATGCGATCTTAGACCCGGGGACCAATCTCATTCATGGTGCGAAGCGCTCCAATTTCATTGAACGCACACCAGGGTATGCGATAAAAGTGCTGGATGCCTATCGGGTGGGGAGAAAGCCTGGGGAAGTGATCATTGTCGTCAATGCCTATGGCATCAACTCCATGTGTATCGATACGGTCTTAGAGGCAAAAAAGCGAAAGATGATTACGATCGGGATCACCTCCCGTTCCTTTGCAGATGTTCTGTCCAAAGATCACCCTTCTCGCCATCCCTCCGGGAAAAACCTTTACCAAGAAGTGGACTATTTTTTAAATTGCCATCTTCCCTACGGAGATGCGGTGGTGGAAATAAAGGGCTGTATCCAGAAGACGGGGCCAACCTCCACCTTTTGCAACGTGTTCACGATCAACTTGCTCATGATCGAGACGGTAAAAAGATTGATGGAGATGGGAGTCCAACCTCCTTTGTGGATGAGCGCCAATCTGCCAGGCGGGGACGAAGCCAATCGTTCCTTGGAGGAAAAATATATTCCAAGGATCAAGCATCTGGGGTAATAGAACCTTCATTGAGCGATTCCCGATCCCCCTACTGTCATTCTGAGGAGCTCCGCTCAGGCGGGGCGACGAAGCCTGTCCTGAGCATGGCGAAGGAACTCGTGAGATCCTTCACTTTGTTCAGGATGACACTCCGCGTCAGATTCTTCGCTTCGCTCAGAATGACAAGAAGGAGGACGAATCGTTCGATTTAGGTAGAAGAGATTGAACTCAAGAAGAAAGGAAAGGATTACAAAATGAAAGCCGTTGTGAAATATGCGAAAGGCAAGGGGTTGGTCGAAATCCGGGACGTTCCTGAACCAAAGGTGAAGGACGACGAAG
>CAYMJV010000197.1:0-3744 GCA_964390545.1 uncultured Syntrophaceae bacterium | reverse complement strand
TCATCGGATATCTCCACCTGCTCACCGCCATCGCCTGGTTTGGAACGATCTTGTATGTCCACATCCTTTTGAAACCAGCCTATGCCGCAAAAGGTCTTCCCAAAGGAGAATTGATCCTCGGGTGGTCTGGAATCATCATCCTTTCCATCACAGGAGTCCTGTTGACCATTTCTCGAATTCCAACTTGGACAATGTTCTATGCAACAAGATTTGGAATTTTATTGAGCGTGAAAATAATCCTTTTCATGATCATGGTGGCCTCGGCAGCCATTGTCACATTTGTGATCGGACCCAAATTGAGGAAAAGAAGTTCTCAAGCCCCGCTGGAGAAAAAAACGAGATTTACTCTGGAAGACCTATCTCAGTTTAATGGCAGTGAGAAGAAGCCAGCCTACATCGCTTATAAAGGAAAAATCCATGATGTCAGTGCAAGTAAGCTTTGGGTCGAGGGAAATCATGTGAGAAAGCATCTGGCAGGCAACGACCTGACAGAGGCGCTAAGAACAGCCCCTCATGACGAAGACAAGATCCTCGTTATGCCTCTCGCCGGAGAATTGATCACATCGGAAACCAAAGTTCAGAAGCCTCTTCATGAAAAAGTCTTCTATTTCATGGCTTATATGAATCTGGTTTTCGTATTCTTGATTACCTTTGTGATTGCACTCTGGCGTTGGCTGTGAAACCGCTTACGCCTGCCTAACGACAGGCAAGCATTCCGGATCGGAAATTGATAATTTATCCCAACCCCCCTTTAGCCTCTTTTTCCTGCTGGAGGCAGGCAAAGGGGGGTTGGGAGATTTGATATTTCAGGCCGGCTTTTTGAAGGTTCTCCTTAACAAAAGGATAGAGGATCAGCTCTTCCTCTTCGAAGTCAGCAAAGTCAGGACGGATCTCCTTTAACCTTTGCCTCAATCTTTGGAGTTCGTCTTGAGTAGAGAAGTTGGCCATCACGGCCGGGAAACAGTCAACGCCCGCCTCCACCAGACTCTCCAAAGCCTTCAACTGAAGGTCAAAACCTTCCGGCTTTGCCCCGGTCAATCGAGAGAAATTCTCAGGACAGGCTCCCTTCAAACTGACCCGCACAGAGAGGTTATTAAATCGGGACAGGTCCTGTGAATAGGAAGGGTCATGACCGATCAATATCCCATTTGTCTCCAGAACAAATTGAATCTCTTGAGGTATGAGTTGAAGAATCTTGAGGAGGTGGGACCGGTGGAGTGTGGGTTCATTGCCACTGATCCGGATCCGCTGGAACCCTTTCTTTCTGGCAATGGAGATAAGGTTTCGAGCCACCTCTTCTGGGGAATAGAATCGGCCTGTCTTCTCGGGCTGCACGATGATGTGCCAAGACCAGCAGAAGAGGCACCTTAAACAGCATCCCACACAATCGGCAGTGGCAATTCCCCCATAATAGGGGGCGGGCCTGAAACGATAATATTTTCTTTTTTCTCCGGATCCAATGACCTCTTTCAGTTTTTCGGCCAAGGCAATGGGATCCAACATCTCAGCCTTCACATTACGCAGGCTAAAGCGGCTACATCTTCACCTCAGCCTTAACCTGAGAATTCTAGATTTTTTCCTTCAACTCCATGGCTTCGGAAACCAGTCGAACAACCTGGTCAAAGTTGAAGGGCTTGGAGACAACTAGATCGATTCCGCTTTCTTTCATCTTGTCTTTATTCAATTCCACTCCCCATCCGGTGATCAAAGCAACGGGGACTTTTGGATTGATCCCTTTGAGGGCTCTTCCCACTTCCCATCCTGACATTTTTGGCATTCCTAGGTCTGTGAAAACCAGATCGAAAGGCTCTTCTTGAAATCGCTCTATTCCTTCCTGACCATTGGAGGCGACCACGACCTGGTAACCCTTGGCTTTCAGCATTTGGTAAAGGATTTTCCGGACGGAATCCTCATCATCGATAACCAGGATCCGTGCGCCACCCCCCTCCAGTGCCAGTGGAGTGACTGGAACGGTTCTAACCATTTTCTCATCAGGCATTTCATCCATATAACCTGTTGGCAAATGAACGATGAAGGTCGCGCCCTTTCCGGGCTCACCTTCGATGAGGATCTCCCCTCCATGGCGCTTGATAATCCCGTAGGAAACGCTCATGCCTAACCCCGTGTTCGTCACTCCCTTGGTTGTAAAGAAAGGATCAAAGACTCTCCTTCTCACCTCCTCGGTCATACCGATTCCAGTATCGGCAATCCTCATCTCCACCCAGTCCTCCGCCTGAATAGATGTGGTGATTGTAACCTCTCCTCCATTGGGCATGGCATCCACGGCATTGAAAACGATATTCGTCATGACCTCCCTCAACTCCGAGGGATTTCCAAGGATCTGGGGGATCTTTCCCAGCTTTTTGGTCAATTCAACCCGGATGCCCTTTCTCTGAGTCTGTTCCTTCCAGCGGGGCTGCGTGACATTGATCACATCGGTAATCAACTCATTCAGCGAGAGGGGGCTAAACTCCTTGTCCCTTCTCATTCCAGAAAATTCCTGGATTCGACGGACCGTCTCTGCCCCGTCCTTGGAAGACTGCTCGATGGTTTTCAATCGTTCGCGAATCTCCTCAGGACTGAGACGGTCGAATTGATGGAGCAGAAGTTGGATGTTTCCCAGGATGACGGCTAAGAGGTTATTAAAGTCATGAGCCACACCACTGGCCATCTCTCCCATGGCCCTCAGTTTCTCGGCCTGGATAACCTGGTCCTGGGCCTGTTTCAATTCTTTAAGCGTTTGCTTCAATTGATAAAAGAGCTGGGCGTTTTCAATAAAGATGCCAATCTGACTCGCCAAAGAGGAGAGCACCTTTAAATCTTCCTCATCAAATCCCGAGGGTTCCTCGCTCTCAATATCCAAGACGCCGATCACCTGATCCCTTATCTTTAGAGGGAAGGCTGCCTCTGATCTGACATTGGGTAATGCAATAAGATATCTCCTGTCTTTTGACACATCGGGGACATAAAGGAACTCCCCTTGCTTGGCCACCCACCCGACAATCCCATCCACACCAACCCTGAAACGCAACTCCTTCACATCTTCAAGATCCCTGCCAATGATCTGTTTGACATAGAGTTCTTTCTTCTCCTGATCGAGCAAAAGAAAAACACAGAGCTGATAACCGAAGCGGTCCCGGAGGAATTCCAAGGCCTTTTTAAGTAACTCATCGAGATCGAGCGTGGAAGAAAGGGTTTTCCCCACCTCGTAGAGGGTGGTCAATTGTTTGATTTTCTCTAGTGAGTCCTCATACAGTTTGGCATTTCCGATGGCAATGGCCGCCTGATTGGCAAAGTTGAAAAGGAGACCGATGTCCTTCTCCTGAAAATGCCTGTGAGGATCGGAAGTGCCAATCACCATTGCTCCAATGATCATCTCTCGGACAATGAGAGGCACCCCTGCCACTTCTTTCAGATGATAGGGATCTAATTCCTTCCATCGCTGAGCGTGGTGCTCATAATCATGAAGCAGGACAGGCTTTTTGTTCGTAATAATTTCGCCCACAATACCATCCGACGGGGAGGAGAGCTCTCTTCCGATCAATGACTCCGAGACCCCTTGAACAATGGCGGTAGCATAATTCTGTTTCCGGCTATTCCAAAGGACGATCTCCCCAGATTCCCCCTCGAGAAGCTCCACGGCCTTCCCTATGATTTTCTGAAGGATCAGTTTCAATTCAAGTCGAGAGGCAATCTCCTGGCTCACCGCGAAAAGGGTTCTCTGTTCTTCCAGGCGTTTGACGT
>CAYMJV010000196.1:0-3789 GCA_964390545.1 uncultured Syntrophaceae bacterium | reverse complement strand
TTACCGAGGTAGGTTCAAAAGCTGGATTTAGCGCTTCATTCCTGTAAAGGCGACCCCTTCGATGATCCGGGTTCGGAAGGCGAGGAAAACTCCTAAGACCGGCAACAGAGTAATCACGCAGGCTGCCATGACCCCACCGTAATCCACCGCGTACTCCCTTTGAAAATACATGAGCCCCAACTCCATGGTGAACATATCGGTTGAGTTTGCTACGATCAGGGGCCAGATGAACAAACTCCAAGTGTAGACCCAATTCACGATGGAGATGGCCGCGATCGGCGAAACGCTTAAAGGGAGGATAATGCTGATAAAAACTCTCCATTCCGAGGCCCCGTCTACCCGGGAAGCATCGATCAACTCATCGGGAATGCTCATAATATTCTGGCGGAGGAAGAAAATCCCAGAACTCATAATGATCAACGGGAAGATCAATCCCTGATAGGAGTTGATCCAGCCCAGCTTCCAGGTGAGAAGATAGAGAGGGACGATATAGGTTTGCAGCGGAATCAGGATGGTGGAAATTACCAAGGAGAAAAGGAAGTCCCTTCCCCTAAAGCGGTACTTGGCGAATACATAACCGCAGGCCGCAGAGCCTAAGGCAATGAAGATGGTTGAGACTCCCGATACGATGATGCTATTCAGGAAGAAACGCAAAAAGGGAGCAACCTTGGGAAGCTTCAAATAATTTTCAAGCGTCCAGGCGGTAGGGAACAGTTTGGGAGTCTCAGTCACAATTTCAGAGGATAGTTTAAACGAGGTAAGAAAGACCCATACAAAGGGGACGACCATAAAGAAACTGGTAACGCCCAGAAAGAGGTAAAGGCCTGAGCGGCTCCATAATTTGTTCAACGATCGACTACTTGCCATCAACTGTTCCCTGCCTAAACCGGCTCTGCTTTGAAAAGCCGAAACTGAATTGCCACAAATAGTAACGAGATGATAAATAAGACAAACGAGATCGCCGAAGCGTAACCCATGTTGAAGTACAAAAATCCCTCGGCATAGATCCGGGTGACCATCACCTGAATCTCCGCCCCTGTGGAGATATCCGTTCCTTGCGACATGATGTAGACTTCAGTAAAAGCAGCCCATGCCCAGATGGTTGCCATCACCACGCAGAAGAGAATCACCGGCTTAAGCAACGGGATATCCACTTGTCGGGTCAATTGCCAGGGAGTGGCTCCGTCTACTACTGCGGCCTCTCTGACACTCGCTGGAATGTTCTTCAGACCTACCAGAAATAGGATGACAAAAAAGCCGAGTTGTTTCCAAACATGGATGCCGATGACCGCGAGAAGGCTGATCTGAGGTGTGCTCATCCATCCAACCCTGGGAAACCCCATCTGGTCGAGGAGGTAATTGGCAAGACCATAGGTCCCGGGAGCATAGATCCATTTCCAGATGATCGCCGATGGAACCATTGGAACGATGTAAGGTAAGAAGTAGAGGGTTTCGAATAGAGACTCAAACCGGACCTTCCGATTAAGGTAGATCGCAAAGGCCAGGCCCAAAATGATTTCTAGGGGGACTGCAACTACCACAAACTCTGTGGAATTGACAAAAGCCGTGACGAAGTTCGGATCACCGAAGAGACGGAGAAAATTCTGGTAGGGTAAGAATCGGACAAGAGGGCGGTTCATATTAAAGTTTGTAAAGGACATCAGGAGGACAACCAAGATCGGAATCACCCGGATGATGATGAAAAGGGCAATCACGGGCATGACGATGCCCCAGAGAAATCCGATCTGGCTTCGCCTGAGATGTCCCTTTACCTGGACCGCCACTCTGCTCAGTCGGGCTGCAGCAGCACCCATTGTGCTCTCTCTAATAATCAGTCGCTCAAAAATGATGATTCTTGAACTTCAAATGCCGTGCCTAAGAATAAAAGGGACACCGAATCAATTCGAATCGGTGCCCCTTCTGTCTCGAGTCCTAAGTTCCTTTCATCTACTTCGCCAGCAGCCCGTTATCCTCAAGGATGCGGTTGGTTTCTTCCGCCGTTTCCTTAATAACCTTGGCAATTCCTGCAGGGTTGTCCATCAAGTCTGCACGCTTAAAAGCAGCCATCAAGCGATCCGCCATCCGGGAGTGAATCTCAAAGATGGGTGGAATGTTTTCATAATCATAGACCACGTGGCCCTTGGTCTGGGCACCATCAATAAAGGTTTTGAGTTGGGGTCGCGTCTTGTAAAGTTCGCTATAGTTTACACCCTTCCGGAATGGCTGCCATCCACTGTCACCAAAGGTGGCCCGGGACATATCATCGTTCATCATGAACATGCCGAAGTCAAAGGCCTGTTTCTTATGTTTGCTGGCCTTTGCTATGGAGAGCCCCATGGTGTTACCTACTGTTCCCCAACCGCCTGGTCCCTTTGGCATGAGAAAGGCTCCAAAATTGATCTTGGGTGCATTCTTCGCCATGTAGCCGACCACCCAGGCTTCCCGCTGGAACATGGAAGTGATTCCGAGGCCGAAGGCTTCAGCATCAGATTTGAAGTCAAGGCTGTCCACCTTGTATTTGTAGACCGCATCGATGTAGTATTGTAACGCTTTGCGTCCAGCATCGTTGTCATAACCGGCGCGCCACTTATTGCCTACCTTCTCAAGAACCTTGGCGCCATAAGGAATCATGACCTGGGTCCAATACTTCTGAGACGTGCCGAACCCTCCTCCAGAGAGTCGAAGGTCAAGACCCGCTCGCGTGAGGTTACCCTTCTCATCCCGTTTGGTAAGCTTCTTAGCCATCTCCATCATCTCGTCGATGGTCTCAGGTGTCTTTGTAATCCCTGCCTCCTTGAAGTGGTCTTTGTTGTAGAACATCAGTTTTAGAGAGTTCAACCAGGGAAACGTGAAGATCTCTCCCTTGTCCGAGGTCACCGATGCCAGGCTATAATCCGGGAAATTCTTCTTCGCCCAGTCCACCACATTCTTTGGTGCCGGTTCCAGGTGACCGGCCACATAGTAGGGATAGAGAGCCATCTTGTCCAACTCGAGGAGATCCGCAGCCTGCCCAGCAGGCAGGGCGACGGCCACCTTCTCTTCCAGCGCCCGCTGCGGGAAGAGCGTGGCTTTGATTTTGACATTGGGGTTCTTCTCCATGTATTTATTGGCAATCCACTGCACCTGATCGTGCAGTTCGGGGAAGGCACTCCAAATATTTAGTTCTACGGGCTGGGCAACCGCCCCCATGGATCCTACCAGAAGAAACCCGATCACCAAGACAAACCTAAACAATCCACCTAACATGTGCTTCATCTTCACTCCTCCTTTCCCCCAAATGCAATTGGAGAAATTGATAGAATACCGTTGATCGTCCAAATTCCCCACTCCTTTTTACAATTTAATCAAAAGACTAATACAAACCTCACCCTTCCCCTCTCCCCTTCAAGGGGAGAGGGGAAGGGTGAGGGGTCAATTATTTCTCTGTTATGACCCGGAGGTTGGGAAGGTTCTTTTCGAAGAGATGCATCTTATTCAGATCGATAGCCAGTTCAATCTCTTGATGCATCCGAACAATGGTCTGCGTGTCCACCATAGCTACAAGATTATGTTTCCCTGCGGTCACATTGAGATGGATCTCTGAACCCAGAGGCTCAATGACATCGACGACTGCACGAATGGCATTTCCTTTGAGATGTTCCGGAGCATAAAGGCGATCGTAGATATCATTGGGCCGGATTCCAAAAAAGGCCTCTGATCCAGCCAGCGATTGATAATAGGGAGCCTTCTTCTCAGGAATGGGGAGCTGGAACGCCTCGGCATCGATCATGAGACGGCCATCCTTTGAGA
>CAYMJV010000195.1:0-3816 GCA_964390545.1 uncultured Syntrophaceae bacterium | reverse complement strand
CTCATCTTCTTCCATAACCACCACAGCAAAACCCCGTCAATAAAACCCCGATCGATCAATAACACCTTCACTGCCCCGCCCGTCCTCTGCTGCGCTTCTCGTACCAACTCCTTGGTAAAGTTCTTCTCGTGCTCGTTGATTTTGACCACACGGGCTGCCACCACTATCTTATGCCTCGCCTCCATCAAAACCAATAACTTGTAACCATATATATACTTGACTGTCTCCACTTCCTTACCCTCTTTGCTCCATACCTTCTTTATCACTTTCTTCATCCCACATCCCTTGTAACACTTGGTCGTTGGCAAATCGGTGGCATCCAGGATATAGGTCCTGCCTCGAATTAATCTGTGCTTGACCAAGACCCGCACGGCCTCCTTTAATATGAAATCCACCTCCTTGGAGGAAAACTTCGAAAGCAAATCGGCCAGCGTGTCCCGATGCATCGGCCCTCGCCGCTTCCCCTTTCCCCTTTGACAAAATCCCTCCTGAATCTGACGGGCGGTAAAACCAATGATCTTGAGCAGGGCCGTATCTCGAAACAGATGCTCCTCCAACTGATTCATACTGGAGATCCCCGTCAGCTGCTTCATCTCGTAAGTCAAAATCATCAACACCGTGGGGATCATGACTCGCTTCACTCTCTTGGGACGAAAATCGATCCGAGCGAAGAAACCCAGACTAAAAAGGAATATGAAAAAATGATCCAAGAATCCCCAGCCTGCCCCTACGACTGCCTCCGGTCTCTCCCTCACCCTCAGCTTCCGGTAAACCTCCTTCTGAGCTTGCTCATAAAATTGCCATCTACTTTTCTTCATCTCCCTCCTTCATCTTCGTCTCTCCAATCTTCCACAACAGATCGATCACCTCCCGATGGATCTTTCCCAATTGCGCCATCCCTCGCTGAAAGACCTGATAGTTGCGCGCCCGCTCCACCTCTGAACTCGTTGCCTTTCCCAGATACTTGTAACGGCTCTGCCCCTTTTCCTTATAAGAAAGATAGTAATAGGGACCATGTTTCTTCTGCGGATCTCGATGACAGGCGCAAGAGGGCTTCCCACAAAACATGTACTGCTTCACTACCGAACCTACCCGCATGGACTTAGGCCTCATGAGCTGATGCTCTAAACGCCCCCGAATCTTACAGAGTTGGCTAATCCTTTGACGCCATCGACTTACTATTCGATTCATTTCCTATATCCTAAATTATATTATACATATAGGATTAAACCACCAAAAAAAGAAGATGTCAAGCTCTTTTTTCAAATACCCCGTTTTTCCTCCTAACGGATTGAATTTAAAAGGTATTATCGGCCAATTTCTTATGGCAGAATTTCAGGAACTAAACTGGAATTCTGCCATAAGGAAAGCGGAGAAGAGACGTCAGTAGGGCTGGTATATTGGGGGAAGGTGGGAAGGGGAGAGGGAGGCCCGGTAAGGATGGTGGACCCTTGGAATTTAGAGAATACAATCCCTTTGGCTTCCGCGAGGCGAAAGCTTGCTGTTTATTCGATCTCTCTCTGGAGCTGTTTGATCTTGAGTCGATACAGCTCCTTGGGAGTCATGTCCATGAGGTAAAACAACTCTTCTACATCGACGATTCCATAGATCCCCTCATAGTAGACGATCATTTTATGGATGCTCTGGCCCATCTGTTTTCCTCTCCAGCGGCGAATCCCAAGGTGGGCCAATCGTTGACCCTGTTCACTCTTATAGGCATTGACCAGACTATAAATGATCAGGGTCAACACTGCATGAGCTCGAACCGCAGAGATCGTTTTCTGAGGATACTTCAATAAATGATACCCCTGCTTGAGTTCCCGAAACCCTTGGTTCTCAATCTCTGAACGCAGATCATATCGCTCCATAATCTTCATGGGTCGAGAGACAGAAAGATTAGTCAAAAAGACTTTCTCCTTCCCCGGCTGGTAGTCTCTTCTATCCCAACGAAGCACCATGACTGCATTAATCGGATTGGCCTTAAAGTCCTTTCGACCTTTTCTCCTCCGATGTTCCTCCTCTCCAAATTGATCATAGGAGAGAAGCCCTCTCACCCCCATCACCTTCATCTCCTTGCTCTGTTCCAGGAAAACCCTCTGGCCATCTGCCTTCTCCCAACGAAATCCCCGAATGTCTTGGCTCACCTCCATATTGCTCCTAGCCGGAATGACAAACCGGATTCTCATCTTCTTCCATAACCACCACAGCAAAACCCCGTCAATAAAACCCCGATCGATCAATAACACCTTCACTGCCCCGCCCGTCCTCTGCTGCGCTTCTCGTACCAACTCCTTGGTAAAGTTCTTCTCGTGCTCGTTGATTTTGACCACACGGGCTGCCACCACTATCTTATGCCTCGCCTCCATCAAAACCAATAACTTGTAACCATATATATACTTGACTGTCTCCACTTCCTTACCCTCTTTGCTCCATACCTTCTTTATCACTTTCTTCATCCCACATCCCTTGTAACACTTGGTCGTTGGCAAATCGGTGGCATCCAGGATATAGGTCCTGCCTCGAATTAATCTGTGCTTGACCAAGACCCGCACGGCCTCCTTTAATATGAAATCCACCTCCTTGGAGGAAAACTTCGAAAGCAAATCGGCCAGCGTGTCCCGATGCATCGGCCCTCGCCGCTTCCCCTTTCCCCTTTGACAAAATCCCTCCTGAATCTGACGGGCGGTAAAACCAATGATCTTGAGCAGGGCCGTATCTCGAAACAGATGCTCCTCCAACTGATTCATACTGGAGATCCCCGTCAGCTGCTTCATCTCGTAAGTCAAAATCATCAACACCGTGGGGATCATGACTCGCTTCACTCTCTTGGGACGAAAATCGATCCGAGCGAAGAAACCCAGACTAAAAAGGAATATGAAAAAATGATCCAAGAATCCCCAGCCTGCCCCTACGACTGCCTCCGGTCTCTCCCTCACCCTCAGCTTCCGGTAAACCTCCTTCTGAGCTTGCTCATAAAATTGCCATCTACTTTTCTTCATCTCCCTCCTTCATCTTCGTCTCTCCAATCTTCCACAACAGATCGATCACCTCCCGATGGATCTTTCCCAATTGCGCCATCCCTCGCTGAAAGACCTGATAGTTGCGCGCCCGCTCCACCTCTGAACTCGTTGCCTTTCCCAGATACTTGTAACGGCTCTGCCCCTTTTCCTTATAAGAAAGATAGTAATAGGGACCATGTTTCTTCTGCGGATCTCGATGACAGGCGCAAGAGGGCTTCCCACAAAACATGTACTGCTTCACTACCGAACCTACCCGCATGGACTTAGGCCTCATGAGCTGATGCTCTAAACGCCCCCGAATCTTACAGAGTTGGCTAATCCTTTGACGCCATCGACTTACTATTCGATTCATTTCCTATATCCTAAATTATATTATACATATAGGATTAAACCACCAAAAAAAGAAGATGTCAAGCTCTTTTTTCAAATACCCCGTTTTTCCTCCTAACGGATTGAATTTAAAAGGTATTATCGGCCAATTTCTTATGGCAGAATTTCAGTACAGAAGTAAAGTTTTTTGTGGGTGAAGGAATGGATGATGAGGGCCACCTTCTATTTCAGTAATTTGACTATTTCACCGAAGAGAAAACTTGAGGGGGGTAACGGCTTCAGGCGTCATGCTTCTTACGATACGCTTCCAAAATTGCCTTTTGAATGTCTGCAACCTGCTTCACCGTTCCTGCCTCTATCCCACAAACCTTACACACATACTGATTTGTCGGAATAGTTATATTAACACCACGGAAAGTCATTCTCTTCTTTTCCCTTCTAATCACCATTTTCCCATGTCCATTAG
>CAYMJV010000194.1:0-3828 GCA_964390545.1 uncultured Syntrophaceae bacterium | reverse complement strand
CCTATCTTGTCACTCCGAAAAAGGAGATCGGGAGGATTGATCCTGCAGGGCTGGGGTTCAGAAAGAGTCAAACCTTTCCCCTCGAAATCAAAGGCCTTGACATCGGCGATGTGAACGGAGACAAGAAAAATGAGTTGGTCATGATGGATCGGCATACCCTCTATATTTTTAATTACGATGGAGAGAAGCTGAAGCTGATTTTGAAAGTCGAGCAGGGGAATGAGCATAATTTTTTGACGCTTGATGTCGCCGATGTCAATCGAAATGGAGTCGCTGAGATTATCGTGACCTCTGTCGTGCTGGACGAGCTTCGATCTTTTATATTGGAATACGAAGGGGGAAAATTTAGGAAGATCGCTGAAAAGGAAAACTGGTATTTCAGGGTCCTGGACCATCCCAAGGAAGGCCCCTTGCTGATGGGCCAGCGAATGAGTTCTGAGGGTCTGGTATCCGGTCCGATCTATCGATTCGTTTGGAAAAAAACATCTTTTGAGAGGGGACCTAAAATGGATTTGCCAAAAGAGGCGAAAATTTTTGGCCTTACGGTGGCCGATATCCGGAGCCAAGGAACTTCCGACTGCGTGATCCTGGAAGATTCTGAACGGCTCAACATCATCTCAGCCGATGGAAAATTCTCATGGAGGAGCAAGGTCCTGTACGGAGGAACGAACAACTTTTATGACACAAAAAAGAAGAGAGATCCAAGCTGGGCATATAAAGAACAGGGTCCCGACTGGAGAGTTTACATTCCGGGCAGGATCATCGCAAAAGACCTTGACGGAGATGGACTAAAGGAAGTCATTATCAACACGAACCATCGCTCATCGAGGCTTTCCGACAGGGGAAGAAATTATGAATCGGGAGAGATCTACAGCTTAGTCTGGCAGGATGGCGACCTCGATACCCAGTGGAAAACCCGAGAAATCAACGGTTATATCTCCGATTTTCAGCTAAGGGATGTGGACAACGATGGGGATGAAGAACTGGTTGTGGCCGTGGTTGACCTCGGAAGCATCACCGACAGAAAAGTGACCAGCAACATCCTATTTTTTAAACTCTTCTGAGCCGTCAATCGTTTTTGGAGAATCCTAACCGTGTTTATTAAGAGGCTGAAATGATTGGGCAAGGTGGAGATAATCGGCCTGATTGCCATTCACGGCTCACCAACGCGAGTCAACAAAAAAAATACTTGACAACTTTTTTTGGAGGTGGTATAGGATTTAAAAATTCAATTTTATTCAGCATTTCTTTATTACATCTATGAAGGAAGGAGGTGAACGCAAATAGGGAAAGGAGGTGAAGGAACTTTTCCACGAGTCGGTGTTTGTGAATTGTGTTAGTGGAAAACAAGCCACACTCAGTAACATCAACACCAATCACCAACACAAAAAAAATTGAGGAGGAAAAGATATGAAAAAGTTCGTTGTTTTAAGTCTAATTTCGTTTCTCATCCTGGCTTTCGGAGCAACGGTTTATGGCCAGGAAAAAGCGCCGGTATTAGAATTCAAAGCATCAGGGTGGTTTGATGTCATCAGTGAGTACAGGATGAATGTTATCCAACCGGGAGCCGGAACGAGCGCCGCCGGAGGAACTTCGACCAACGACGTTGTCTATGGCGCACCTCCCGCTGCGTACCTTCCGTATGCGGTCCAAACACCGAAGACCGCAAGTTCGACTTTGGTTACAAATACGGTGAAAAAAGGTGATGTGGTTTTACACGAAACAGTGGGCGCTGACGGTAAACCGGACTACGTTGTTTACAGACCTGCAACGTCCGATGTGTACGGCAAAGGTGACGCATATGACAAGAAGACGGCCAATATGACGAGTCGTGGCAGGCTGAAATTCGATGCCCTCATGGGCAAAGAGATGTCAGGAACCTTCCAGTTCGAGTTCGACTCAACCCGATGGGGCGAAAGAATTCCAGCTGGATCCACTGCCCAGAGGAATTACGCTGGATTTTGGGGAGTATCTGACCGATCAGCCCTGGAACTTAAGCATATGTATTTTTCCTTTGGTATGCCCTGGATTCCAGTCCCCACCACGATTGTGGCAGGTATCCAGCCTATTGGCATCCGGCCAAGTATTTTTATGTCGACTGATGGCCCGTCAATAACGGCTGCATTCAAGGTTGATCCCGCGTACGTCAAACTGATATGGGCCAAGGCTTTAGAGGGCAGAGATTGGGAAGCAGATGACGATGACGTCTATGCCATTGAAGCCAATGCGAAAATCCAGACCTTTACCATAGGCGGATATTACGCTCTTTTCAACTGGAACACCTACCCAGCAGCGGGCGAAGGCGCAACGGGCTGGCCACTTTATAGTTCCAACGTTTGGTGGGCAGGACTTTATTTGGATGGTAAACTGGGCCCCGTGAATCTCAACTTCGACTTCTGCTATGATGACGGGAAGATTGAAGCCTATGGCTCTAATGCTCCTAAGGCTCTAGATTTGAGCGGATGGGGAGCAATCCTTAACATCGGCTTCCCATGGGAAAAATTCCTCTTTGGATTTTCCTCAATTTACGGCACAGGTGCTGACCAGAAGAAGACTCCAGGGAAAGCTCTCCCGTCAAACTCAACTGACCCCGCAAAGGGAGGAACGCCATGGGGAACAAAACCCACCAAGGTAGGAGCCTTTTTGGTCCCAGGGGGTACCGAAGCGTCGAATACCCATGCTCTTGTTGTTGATGGGGGCGGCATAAACAGAGGAAACTCGGGTTTTGAGCCGGCTTGCGATTACCATGGCCGGTCCGGCTTTGGGGGCCTCTGGATTAACAAAATCTATGCTGGCTTCCAGTTCAGTCCAGAATTTGGCACGAGAATTGAGGGGATGTACATTCGCGATAACACAAAGAATGGGAACACCATCGGAAACGCTGTGACAACAGCGGGCAAGCCCAGAGATGACAAAAACGTTGGCTGGGAGATTGACTTGAACAATACACTCGCAATCTACAAGAACCTTTCATTCCAGTTCGGTGCTGGGTACCTCTTTGCCGGTAATGCCATGGATTATGCGGCTAGTACAACCACAAACACATCACCCAAGAATCCCTGGATCGTTGTCACGAATCTGACTTACAGCTTCTAATTGCAGTGTTGTCAAAAAAGCCCTGCACCCTGCGTGGTGCGGGGCTTTTTTTTGCCCACCTCCCCCCTAAGCCTTGACATCTCACGAAAAATTGGTAATATAAAAGCAATTAATTTGCTCCTAACACTTCAGATAGGAAATTCAAATGATTCGAAACAAACCTGACAGATCTAGTCTGTTACTTTTTCTAACCGCTTTTTTCTTTTTTCTAACCTCCTGCTCGAATCTTCCCTTGATCGGCAAGAAGGAGAAAAAAGATCAGCTTCCCGAGGGAAAGACAGTCACCGTCGAAGGAATGGAGACCGTCAAGGGGGCTAATCCTCCGAAGGCCGAACTTCCTCCGAAGAAGCCTTCTTCCCAAGCTCCCCAAAAAACCGAGAAGGAAACCACCATTGCCTCCATGCCCTCTAGACCTTTATATAGCCCGAGCCCTTCTCTTCCTTTCTTTCAACTTGGCCTTAAAAAGAGGGTGGCCATCTTGGATTTTGAAAATAAGACGACCTACAAAGATGAACAAATTGGAGAGGCGGTGGCCAAGAAATTGTCTGATAAACTCGAATCTTCTCAGCGAATCGTAGCAGTGGACAGCACGGTTGTCTCGGAGATGCTGAGAAGAGAGGGCTTCAAATTCGAAACCCTGTTGGACCCAACGGCGATGAAACAAGCTCATCAATCCCTTGGAATCCAGGCCTTCGCTTTTGGAACGGTCAACGACCTGAGCCTCCTCTCCCC
>CAYMJV010000193.1:1304-3893 GCA_964390545.1 uncultured Syntrophaceae bacterium | reverse complement strand
CCCCTCGAAGGTGTCTAAACGGTTTCGACGCTTTTCACTTCTGGGACCTGTTGCTTAAGGACTTTTTCCACCCCCATCTTTAACGTCATCTGTGACATGGGGCAGCCTCCACAGGCACCGGTCAATCTAACCTTAACGACGCCATCGACCACATCGACCAATTCGATATCTCCTCCATCCGCCCTGAGGGCAGGTCGAATCTTATCCAACGCCTTCTCCACATTCTCTCTCATCTATGTCTCACCTCCTCCCTCCTCTTCTTTTCATTTCGAACCATCTGTCTTGCCAAATCTTCTACGGTCGTGCTGTCCAAAATCTCCAGAAGCTGCTGCTGTGCTTTAGACCACACCTCGTAAATCGGACAGAGTTCCTCTTCATCACATTCCCCTTCCCTACGGAGACAACGGTTCAAGGCAATAGGACCATCGATGGCTTCGATGACCTCCCGCATGGTGATTGAGCCGGTGGGTTTTCCCAAAGAAAACCCACCTTTTGACCCTCGGGATGACCGGAGCAAGCCTGCTTTTGAAAGACGCTGAAAAATCTTCGCCAAAAAGGGTCCAGGGATATGCTGATATTTTGAGATCTCGCTGACCAAGACAAACCCCTCGGAAGGCTGCCGGGCCAGAAACAGCACGCCCCTTAATCCATACTCTCCGCTTCGTGCGATTTGCATAAAAGGATAAAAAAGGTCCTTTTTGGCTAAAAATAACCGTCATTATTGATTTTGTCAACCCTTCGACTTCGCTCGGAGCAAGCTCTGAGGGGTGGATTTCTTCCCTTTTCGAAAAGGTGTCACATAAACACTGTCGGGTGGGTCAATAAAAAAAGCTTTCCCTAAAGGAGAAAGCCTTTATATGTGAGAGGTAATTTTTTGAAGGTGGAGAATGAGGGTTCTATTTCCCCCATCTGTTTTCTAGAGCCCCTGGGTCCCTGAAAAATGGATATTTCCCTTCTCCCTTCTTTTCTCGTCCGCAAGGTGCTTCTTTAAGACATCGGGTTTTTCACAGAGCTGAGCATCCCCGTTACAAGTGGCCCGGTCGCAATCAAGATCGCAATACCCGATCCCTTTGCCCATGATGAGAGTTTCTGAGGCTCGGTAGAAAGGACATTCTTTAAACATCATTAACATCATAACCACCTCCTTATTCAATTTGATGGGCTCCAAAAAAAGGGCCCGTGTTAGTATAGACCACGGGCCCCGCAAAATCGATTTTGCTTTGGCAACCCGGCTGTCCCGAACATTCGGGACCCGTGGCTTTCCCCCCTACCCATTCGAGGTAAGGGGCCTTCCCCCAACTTCGGGGGAGAGGCGTCCCACGATCACTCGTGGTTTGGCTTTATCAACAATCTCTTCTATGAAACTTTTTCCTGATTCTATAAGAAGCAATAAGAATGCCAACCAGGACTTCTCTGCTCAACTTATTGATATTAATTAGGAATTAAATACTTAAACATTTTTTGAAACACCTGAAAAATGCCGTTTTTTGGTGACAAATATTGAAAATTTTGTTACCCCTCCTCCAATTTTGAATTTTGAACCTTAAACTTCTAACCCAGAGGGTTATTCTCTCTCTTCCAAATATTTTTCGGCGGCAAAAGCGGCAGTGGCACCATCTCCAACTCCGGTGGCAATCTGTCGGAGCAACTTTTTTCTGCAGTCCCCAGCAGCAAAGATTCCCTTAATAGAAGTTTCGCAATTATCATTGGTGATAATATACCCGGCCTCATCCATCTGAACCAAACCCTTCAGAAATTGTGTCCTCGGGGTCAATCCGACAAAGAGAAAAACCCCTTCTGTATCAAACTCTTTCAACTCCCCTGTCTTGACATTCTTGACGAGAACGGCTCGGGCAACCTGATCTCCTTTAATCTCTTGTACGATAGAATTCCATAGAAACTTTATCTTTGGATTGGCCATTGCCCTTTCCTGATAGATCTTGGTCGCTCGAAGGGCATCCCTTCGATGGACGATTGTTAAACCTTTGACAAACTTGGTGAGGAAAAGCGCCTCCGTCAGGGCAGAATCTCCTCCTCCCACAACAAAAATCTCACTGTCTTTGAAGAATGCTCCATCACAGGTAGCACAGTAAGAGACCCCCTTTCCAGCATATTCTTTCTCTCCGGGGACCCCCATCTTTCGGTATTCGTTGCCCGTGCAAATGATGACGGTTTTGCCAACGCAAGTGGATTCGTCCGTCCGAACGATTCTTTGATCTTTATCCAGTTTGACTTCGATCACCTCTCCGTTGATGGTCTCCATCCCGAACCGCTTCGCCTGTTCCTCCATCAACCGGCTCAATTCATCTCCGGTAACCCCTTGAGGAAAACCCGGGTAATTCTCAATCATCTCTGTGGTGGTCATCTGTCCACCGAATAGAGCATTCTCGATGAGAAGGGTATGCAGCCTCGCCCTCGATGTATAGAGACCTGCGGTCAACCCTGCAGGTCCCCCTCCGATAATAACGACCTCATACGCTTTCGTTTCTTTCGCTTCCATTCACTCCCCCTCAAATAGAAAATTTTCTCTGGAATCAATATACTAAAGAAGGTCCAGCTTGACAAGTTCGATTTGAGAAGGATAGAGTA
>CAYMJV010000193.1:0-1204 GCA_964390545.1 uncultured Syntrophaceae bacterium | reverse complement strand
TTGTCCACGGATCGGACGCACCTGAAACCGCGGCCTTCGAGATCAAATATTTCTTCAACGCCCTGGAGATTTTCCAATATTGACCGTTTCCCCTCGCCCCTCCGAGGGGGGTGAGGAGGGGTAATTTGAATTGAGTTATTCTTCAGAAAAAGTCGATCTTAAAAATCTGTCTCCCCAAGAACTCAAACAATTCATCACGTCTTTCGGGAAAGAGAGATACCGGTGCATCCAGATGCTGAGATGGCTCTATCGGGAGGGCGTCCATTCGATTGATGGCATGACCAACCTTTCCAAAAAGTTCCGGCAGGAGTTGAAAGAAGTCAGCACGATCTCCTCTCTCCGTCCTCTTCGCCTGGAAGAAGCAAGGGATGGAACAAAAAAGTTTCTCTTCCAGCTCGAGGATGGTAACCATATCGAAAGCGTCTTGATTTCTGATAAGTCTCGCCTGACTCTCTGCATTTCCACTCAAGTGGGATGCGCCTTGGGATGCCGATTCTGCCTCACCGGGAAAAAAGGATGGAAAAGGAACCTAATGGTCTCGGAGATCCTCAACCAGATTCTGGCCGTAAGGGAAACCCTAAAGGATGGATCCTCCCTCACCAATGTGGTTCTAATGGGAATGGGTGAACCTCTGGCCAATTACGACAATACCCTTAAGGCGATTGAGCTGATGGTTCACCCTGAGGCCTTCAAATTGTCGTCGAGAAGGATCACCCTCTCCACTGCAGGTCTTCTCCCCGAGTTGGAGCGTTTATCGAAAGAGAAAATCTCCTTTAGTCTGGCCATATCCCTCAACGCCTCCGACGAAGAGACGCGAAGTCATCTGATGCCAGTCAATCGCCGATATCCATTAGAAAGGCTATTGGAAGTCTGTCGGCACTTCCCCCTCCGGCCAAGGACACGGATCACCTTTGAATACGTTTTGGTGGGAGGAATCAATGACACGGGACAGGACGCGAGGAGATTATTAAAATTGCTAAGAGGCATCCCCTCCAAAATTAATCTCATCCCTTTGAATGAAGCCCCAGGAATTCCTTTCAAAAGACCCTCCGATGAGAAGGTTAGAGAATTTCAGGAGATTTTAATGAAGGGAGGGTTTACGACCATCGTCCGGGCAAGCAAAGGTGCAGAGATCTCTGCAGCCTGTGGGCAGCTGCAAGGAAAAAGTTCGGAGTAAGAATCGTAACACCCATTCATTATTGAT